>JAQVCB010000016.1 GCA_028689995.1 Candidatus Gastranaerophilales bacterium | reverse complement strand
TCTATATAATTCAATATAATTAAACATTGTTCCGACGAACGAGTTATAAAAATCTTTTTACGCCGCCGCCTACGCGTCGCCGCACAAGATTTTTTCCACTCCCGCTTCGCAACGAATTAGCAAATTTACCGATACTAACCTAAAAACCTCAGATTCTTTAAGATTAATTAAGTTAATAAAAATTTCATTAAAATTTATTAACTTGTATGTTGATCAATGAATACGTGAATAATTTGAATTATTAATAAAATATTTAACAACTACTCTATTGCATTTATATTCCTAAAACTACATACTATGTGAACTTGGAAATATTTCATAATACTTTCATTTTTATTTAGGTTAAGGTGCCTGACTTGGGTAAGTGTAAAAAAAGATTAATTGCCAGAGCAAAAAACGAAAAAAATCAGCTCAGCATATCCAGAAAAGAGGCTATTGGCCTTGTATCTGGAGAACTTAATCAAGACCCGTCGAGCATATCCGCTAAAAAAATGATTTCGCTCTTTGGACTAAGCGCGGAAGAGCTTGCAGAAGCCGGCGTTACTTATGAAATACTCAGAGCGCTGGATGGGCTGATTAGTTAGTACTGTGCAGCAACAGTAAAACATAATAAAACTAAAAAGAAATCTCTTTTACTAATTCTCTTATGCTATATTAAGAGAATTTTTTTTATGTTATTAAAGTAAAGGAAAAATTCTATAATATTGTTAATAATTTTAATACAGGAAGAATTGAAATGAGTAAAGTTTTAATTGTCGGTTCAATTGGTTTGGATACTCTTGAAACTCCTTTTGGTAAAAGGGAAAGTGTTCTTGGAGGATCAGTATCATATGCATCAATAGCTGCAAGTTTATTCAGTCCAATAAACATGGTTGGCGTTGTAGGACAGGATTTTCCTGCTGTATATGTTGATTTATTCAAGAGCAGAGGAATCAATACAAACGGCCTTGAATTCAGAGAAGGAAATACTTTCAAATGGAAAGGCTATTATGAATATGATATGAATCAGGCACACACTCTGGAAACTCATTTGAACGTATTTGCTGATTTTAATCCGGTTCTGCCTAATGAATATGTTGACAGCGACTTTGTTTTTCTAGCCAATATTCATCCTTCTCTTCAGCTTAATGTACTGGATCAGATTAAGACGCCTAAATTCACAATGGTTGATACCATGAATTTATGGATATCTACTACAAAAAATGAACTTATGGAAGTTATAAAAAGAGTTAATATGGTACTTCTTAATGAAGGAGAAGCAAGGCAGCTCTGTGAAACTCCAAATCTTGTTGCTGCTGCCAATCAAATTCTTGAGATGGGACCTGACTTTGTAATAATTAAAAAAGGAGAGCATGGGGCTCTTATGTTTGATAAAATGGGCGGAATTTTCTCTTCACCTGCTTATCCGCTTGAAATGATTAAAGACCCGACAGGCGCCGGTGATACCTTCGCAGGCGGATTTATAGGTTATCTTTCACATATGGAAGAAATAAATGCTATCAATCTTAGAAAAGCAGTAATTATAGGTTCAGCACTGGCATCATTCACAGCAGAAGATTTTAGTCTTGATAAGTTAAAAACAGTATCTTTTGTGGATCTTCAGGAACGTTACAGCGAATTTGAAAGACTATCTGCTTTTGAATCTTTAGGTGCTCTTCAAAAACAAACAATAATCTAGTTTTATAAGAACTTTTACTAAAAAACACTCTGTTAAAGAGTGTTTTTTAGTATTAAAACATCAGGGGAATAGTAATCCGCATGACACAATTGTATTTTGTCGAAGATATTATATCTTGAGGTAACTGATATGACTAATAATTATGAAAACTATGAAGAAGTGATAGAAGTATGTTCTTGCCCTAGGCTTGGAGAACCAGCTCCTGATTTTGAAGCAGATACAACTCATGGAAAAATTAAATTCTCTGATTATAACAAGGATCATTGGGTAATTTTGTTTTCTCATCCGGCTGACTTTACCCCTGTCTGCACTACTGAATTTGTAGGATTTGCCGAAAAGCAGGAAGAATTTGACAAAAGAAACACGAAACTTATCGGACTCAGCATAGACAGCGTTTATTCTCATATAGCATGGGTCAGACATATGGAAAAATTGTTTGAAGTAAAAATAAAATTTCCGGTTATAGCAGATCTTTTGATGGATGTCGCTCATATGTATGGAATGCTGCATCCTGCTATGAGTGAAGTTCATGCAGTCAGAACGGTCTTTATTATAGATCCAAAAGGAATTATAAGGTTTATGGTAACTTATCCTCAAAGCGTAGGCCGAAATATTGATGAAATTATACGAATACTCGATGCCATGCAACTTGTTGATAAAGAGAATGTTGTTACTCCGGTAAACTGGAAACCTGGAGATAATGTGATAATTCCACCTCCTCATACTGTTGAAGATGCTGAAAAAAGAACACAAGAAAAGCATGAAGAATGCAAAGACTGGTTTTTATGTAAAAGAAAAGCCTAATATTCTTTAAAGTCTTTAATTAAGTTTTATTGAGGTTTTGCAGATTGCAAAGCCTCAATAAGATTGCAAATACATAATTATTGAAAAATTAATGATTTTCTTATACTTTAACTATGTTAACAATAAAGAGATGACAAAAATTTTCAATTGTTTACTTAAGTCGTCTTTGTGTCATGCTGAACTTGTTTCAGCATCTATTAATTCAGAGATCCTGAAATAAATTCAGGATGACACAGCATGTAAAAATTTTTGTTTATTCCTTAACCTGACGGAAAAAATTATGAAAATAGCAAAAGATATAACAGAGTTGATAGGAAATACTCCTCTCGTTTATTTAAACAAATTAAATAAGGACTGCAAAGCAACTATAGCAGTAAAACTTGAGTATTTTAATCCCGGAAATTCAGTAAAAGATCGTATCGCTCTTGGAATGATCGAATCAGCAGAAAAAGCAGGAAAGATCACTCCCGGTGAGACTGTAATAATTGAACCTACCAGCGGAAATACTGGCATCGGACTTGCGCTTGTATGTGCAGTAAAAGGATATAAACTTATTTTAACTATGCCTGAGACTATGAGTATTGAAAGAAGGATGCTTTTAAAAGCATACGGAGCGGAACTCGTTTTAACATCAGGCCCGCTTGGAATAACAGGGGCTATTGAAAAAGCTGTTGAAATTGCAAAAAATACAGAGAATTCCTATATTCCCCAGCAGTTTGATAATCCTGCAAACCCTGAAACTCATTACAACACCACTGCTGAAGAAATATGGAGAGATACAGACGGCAAGGTTGATATTGTAGTGGCAGGAGTTGGAACAGGCGGAACCATAACAGGAATAGCCAAAAAAATTAAAGAAAAAAAACCTAAATTTAAAGCTATAGCTGTTGAACCTTCAGAAAGTCCAGTTATTTCAGGAGGCCAGTCATCGCCGCATAAAATTCAGGGAATAGGTGCGGGCTTTATACCGAAAATCTTTGACAGAGCATTAATAGATGAAATTATAACAGTTCCCGGAGGTAAAGCTATTGAAACTGCGAGAGAATTAGCTGTGGAAGAAGGTATTCTTTGTGGAATATCATGCGGAGCAGCAGCATTTGCCGCAATTCAGGCTGCAAAAAGAATTGAAAATGAAGGAAAATTAATCGTGGTTATTTTACCTGACTACGGTGAAAGATATTTAAGCACGGTTTTATTTGAACATTTACGTTCATAATTAATATATATAAGGAGGTAACAAAAAATTCTTAAATATTTATATTATATCTGTGTGTCATGCTGAACTTGTTTCAGCATCTACAAAAATTAATAGATCCTGAAATAAATTCAGGATGACACGATATATAAGAATTTTTTGTATTGGTTAAAATTAATATAAATTCTAAAAAGAGGAATATAAATGGGATTAAGAGACTTAAAAGAAGACATAAAGACAATATATGAAAAAGATCCGGCTGCAACTAATATTTTTGAAATAATTTGCTGTTATCCGGGGTTTCAGGCGCTTGCATTTCATAGACTTGCCCACAAACTTTATAACTGGAAAATTTCTGTATTACCAAGAATGATTTCTAACTTTTCAAGGTTCATTACAGGTATAGAAATTCATCCTGGGGCACAGATAGGCAAAAGATTTTTTATAGACCACGGAATGGGCGTTGTTATTGGTGAAACAACAATAATCAGTGACGATTGTCTTATTTATCAAGGAGTTACACTCGGAGGAACAGGAAAAGAACACGGTAAACGCCATCCTACTTTAAAAGATAATGTAGTTGTCGGGGCAGGTGCTAAAGTTCTCGGCAATATTACTCTTGGAAACAATGTAAGAATTGGTGCAGGTTCGGTTGTTATCTCAGATGTACCGGATGATTCGACAGTTGTTGGAGTTCCAGGCAGAATAGTAGTTCAAAAGGGTGAAAAGAGAAGTCAGCTGAATCACAACTTCATCCCAGACCCTGTGTCCTGTGCTCTTAACAGAATGAAGTATGAAATAGAAGAGCTTAAAGAACAGGTGAAAGAACTTTCTGATAAAAAATAGCATTATAAACAACAAGTACCTTTAGAAGAATCGACGTTGGTGGGCAAGAAACTTTGATATCTTTATATTTCAACTATTATCACAGATGCCCACCCTACTTTTCTGCTGTCTTGCTTTTTTAAAACTTCTTTAACTTACTAAATCTTGCATCGAGCGGTTTTTTGCCTAGTTTTCCAAAATCAACCGAATACATAACATCCTGCCCCATCTCAAGGACCTCAGCTATTATACCTATACCGTATTTTTCGTGAAAAACTCTCTCACCTTCATTAAATATATCTATTTCGACTTTTTGAGGTGTTGATACTTCTTTTTGTTTTAGAAAAGCTTTAAGATTATCCGGCAGCTGCGGGCCGGAGATAATTTTTTCAGGTTTCTTCTGTTCTGGTAGCTTATGCAATTTAACTTCAATTTTTTGAGTTTTAGCTTCTTCGGTTTTTTTGTACTTTGGAGCGACAAATCCACTTCCAAAGCCTTTTGAACAATCATTTTGAATATTTTTATCCTTAAACTTGGGCGCTACAAAATTACTGCCAAAGCCTTTTGAGTAGTCATTCTGTAGGGGTGATTCCTTAAATCCGGGTGATTTAAAATCTTTCCCAAAAGAATTTGACCTGTCATTACTTTTTGAATAACCCCAACTACCTGATTTTGTTGATGAATATGAAGATTTTTCTTCTTTTTCTCTTGCATAATTTGTAACTATAAGATTTTGTGGAATTTCTTTAAGGAATCGGCTAGGGGTGCAGTATTTATAATCGCCCCAAATTAGTCTTTTCTTTGTATATGTCAGATATAAGAGATCTTCTGCCCTTGTTACACCGACATACATAAGGCGTCTTTCTTCTTCCATTTCAGCATTGATGTTCAATGACCTTGAATGAGGGAAAATACCTTCTTCAAGACCTGCCAGAAATACCACAGGAAACTCAAGTCCCTTTGCGGCATGCAGAGTCATCAAAGTAACGCTTTCTGCTGACTCTTCAAGCGAATCAAGGTCACTGACAAGTGAAATCTGGGTTAAAAAGTCACCAAGATCATTTCCAGCTTCCATACTTTCATACTCTTTTGCAACGCTTATAAATTCCTGAATATTCTCAATTCTGCTGTTGGCATCATCCGTACCTTCTTCCTTAAGCTCATCAAGATATTCTGTATCATCAATCATCTGTGATATAAATTCGCTTAACGGCATGCTTCCGCATACTTCTCTCGTTTTCTTTATTAAATTCACAAATCCTTTGAGAGAATTTTTAGTTTTTGGGGAAAATTCAGAATAATCTTCAATATTTTCAAGTACAGAAAACAATGAAATACTTTCTCTTTTTGAGATGTCGTCAATTTTTTTAATGGTAGTCGGTCCAATTGCTCGTCTTGGAACATTTATAACTCTTTTTAAGCTCTGTGAATCGTCAGGATTATAAACAAGTTTTAGGTAAGCAATAATATCTTTGATTTCTTTTCTTGCATAAAACTTGATTCCACCCACCATCTTGTAAGGAATGCTTCTTGCCATAAAAGCTTCTTCTATAGGACGGCTCTGCGCATTTGTCCTGTATAAAACCACGCAGTCATTGTAGCTATATTTACCGCAGATAAGCGCTTTTATCTTATCTATCATGAAATGGGCTTCTTCCAATTCATTATTAGCCTCAAAACAAAGAATTTTTTCACCTTTACCCTTGTTGGAATAAAGTTTTTTAGAAAGTCTTTCCGTATTATTCACAATTATATGGTTTGCAACTTCAAGAATATTTTCTGTCGACCTGTAGTTTTGTTCAAGCTTGATAAGTTGTGCATCAGGAAAATCATTTTGAAAATTAAGAATAATTTTATAATCAGCACCTCTCCAGCTGTATATTGACTGGTCAATATCTCCAACAACACATAAACTCCTGTCTTTGGCAGAGAAATTATCTTTTCCGTCAGTATATATTTTATTTATAAGGCTATACTGTGCCAGATTAGTATCCTGATATTCATCTACAAGAACATGCTTGAATCTTGAATGATATTTATTAAGAATTTCAGGCGATTTTGTGAATAAATTAACACTCATCAATAACAAATCGTCAAAATCAAGAGCATTATTTGTTGAAAGCATGCCTTCATAAGTATGATAAACCCTTGAAACTCTTTCTGTCCTAAAGTCTTTTGCGTTTGTTGCGAACTTGAAAGCGTCCATCATTTTATTTTTTGCCATGCTTATATTTGTTTGTACGGCTTTTGGCTGATACATTTTTTCATCGAGATTCTCAAGTTTAACAGCCTGCTTAATCAAACTTAAACTATCGTCCTGATCAAATATTACAAAGTTATTACGCCAGTCTCTACCGTCGTCAGTCTTGTATTTGTCGATGTCCTGCCGTAAAATCCTGCCGCAAATGTTGTGAAAAGTACCCACCCAGAGTTTTTTTACGATATCTTCTCCAAGTATGGAAACAAGTCTTTCCTTCATTTCCTGAGCGGCTTTATTGGTAAATGTAACGGCAAGTATCTCATAAGGACTTACCCCATTTTGAATGAGATAAGCTATTCTTTGAGTTAATACTTTTGTTTTGCCACTTCCTGCCCCGGCTAAAACCAGCATTGCACCGGATAATTTTGATACTGCTTCTTGTTGTGCAGAATTTAGACCTACTAGAATTTTATTCATTTTTGTTTTACTTTTTTAGATATTTTGTATAATGGTATTACTTAGTATTATAATAGAAATATATTAATACACTAACCATTTTTATTGAAATTAAAGAAAATTAATATATTGCGAAGGGAGTGACATTTTCGGGAGCGGATTGTTGCCAGAGAGTGCAGGGCTGACCCTGTCAGACCGTAACTCGTTTATCGGCAACAACCAAGAGGCGGCATTGCCGACATGAACCGAAAACATAACTCGTTCAAATGTAGTTAAGTAGAGATAAGGTAGATAAGGGATCAGGAATGCCAGACGAAAAAGAACAGCGTACTATAATGGTGCCACTTGATGATGTAGTTGATGATGATAAACCAGAAACAACAGACCAGCTTGCTCATGAATTAGCAACAATTCAGCAGTCTGCAAAAAGAATTGCTATAATCGGAAGCAGAAATTTACCTATTACACACCAGCAAACTATTGAAACATTATCTTTTGCTTTGGTGGGACAGGGAAATACTTTAATTACCAGTGGAGGATCAAGCGGTACAAATGCTGCAGCGATTAGAGGCGCAATGAAAGCTGATCCGATTCATTTAAAAGTTATTCTTCCGCAAACAATAGGTCAACAGCCATCTGATGTTCAGGATCAGCTTATTGGAGTTCCAAATATCATTGAACATCCTGACAGAGCTATGATGACACTTGCTGATGCAAGCAGAATCTGTAACAGAGAGATCATTGATGAATGCCAACAATTAATTTGCTTTCTCTCCCATACAAGCGGAACTTTGCATAAAGCAATTTCATACGCTGAAGAAAGCCATAAGGTAGTAACCGTTTTTTATCTGGATTAATTTTTGAAACAGAAAAATTTTTAACACAATTTGCTGAATTTATTTCAGCATCTTATTATTTAATATAGTATTAGTAGTAGTGGGTTGCAGCTCATTGTTGTTGATTAATGGCTGTCCGCTTTTACTTTTGTCTTTTGAAATTAAATGCCTTACTCCGGCAATGATGCCTCCAATTGCAGCCAGGATTGCTACCCATTTAAATACTTTTGCACCTTTTGAAGCTTTTTTGATTCCCTGATCTAAATTTTCAGTTTTTACTTCTTTTTCTACTTTAATTTCAGGCGTATCTACTTTTGTCTGAGCTTCGGGTTCTATTTTTATTTTTTCATCTTCAATTTTTACTTGTTCTTTTGGTTCTTGAGATTTTGTCGTTCTACTTTTGACTTGTATTTCTTCCTGTGGTTTTGGAATTTCAGGTTTACTGGTTTCAGGGTATAATTCCTGATTCATTTTAAAATAATTTTCAATTCTGGCTTTATTATTCACTGATCTATCATATTCAAGAAACTCGGACGGCAATACATCACCTGTCTTTAATATTTCACCGATTCTATGAGGCTGAATAGCTTCTTCAGTCAATTTTGAAGCATCTTTTGTGTCAAATACAATTGTTACACCAAAATCACTTGCGCAGCGGTTCATTAAATCTTTCAGCCACTCAATATTTTTGAATTCATTAATTTCTGGATTTATTAACCTGTCAAATCCTTCTACATGTATTAATGTCCTTTTTTTTGTTTTTAGAAATTCTTCTTTTGATTTATTGAAAACATCCCACAGGTCATCTTGCAAAACATCTTTATCTTCATTGGCTAAATTAACAATATTACTGTCACCAGAATAATTTTTCATCCATTCAATCACACCGCCTGTGATTTTAGAATTATTGCCTAATACCATAATGCAGTTAGGTATTTTTACTCTTGTTCCGATTTGTTCTTCTTTCACATGATAAGGAAAACTTTCCAAAGCGTCATAATATAATTTTAACAATTTTTTGTTAGATTCAAGTCTTTTGTCTAAATCAGCATCACTTGCCGTATATACAAACATGTCTTCACCAGAACCGTTATTAGGATTGCCGGTAAACGATATATTTTGTGAATTATTTTTAACAATTGTACTATTATTTAATTGAAGCAGATTATTTACAATTTTCATTCTGTTTAGCCTTTTATATATTATAAAACAAAAAGAGGAAGTTTATTGTCAGGTATATGGATAATTTATCAAGTCATATATTTTTTTATATCCTCATTAAAACTTTCAATTTTTTTCCAGATAATTGCAGGGCCCTTATTGATTTCTCTGGTCATCCCATATGGTATTGATTTCTTCATTTCTTCCTGTATATATTCCAAAATATCATTTTGTGATATCCCGCTTTTACCTTCTTTCTGGCTACGTACACAAATATCTTCAATTTGAGAATTACTGTAAATACCTCCTCTTGATTTTCCTGTTTCCATAAGTTTATCAGTTATAAGGTCATAATTTACCTCTCCCGTTGTTCTTCCTTTTAGATAATGCATAAGTATGCTTTTTGTATCTTCTTTGTTTGGAGGATCGAGAGAAATTCTAACAGGGAAAATATCAGGATTTTTGAGATCTATACCTATTTTAGACATATGATTTGTTGCTCCAAAAACAGTACAGTGATATTTTTCAGAACAGGTTTTTACAAAGTCTTCAAATTCTCTTTTAATGTTGGATGTTTTATCAACTACTCTTGTTAATTCATCAACGTATAGAATAGTTCTTGTTTTATCTTTTTTAAATCTCTTTGCAGCATCATTTATAAAATGAATGTATACATTGTCCTATGTATAAAGTTGAGAAATATAAAAAGTTGCTACTTGAATTAATATAAATTTACATTAGTAAATATAAGTTTATTATAATAAACTTATATACAAACATTATAGAGTAAGGATTTTTAGAAATATTAATTTGATAATTTTATCCTCTAAAATTTTCAATAGAAAAATTTTAGGAAATTTAGCAATTATTATTTTTATAGATTTTATATAATTAAGAGAGAAATTAGGTTATGGACAGATACGAACTGATAAATAATTTAAAATTCAGAATCCCATTATTTCGTACACATTAGTCATTGCGAGGATTTCGAAGAAATCCGTGGCAATCTTACCAATTTTCGCTTATTAATTACAGACTTAATTGGTAAGATCCTTCGACTTTACTCGGATGACAAGTCAGTCTTTTTATTTTTATCAGTCACAATTTGACCATTAACAGAAATTAAGAAAAGAGAATCGGAAAAATGTTAGTAAATTCTTTTGAGATGCAAAATCCTTATCAAAGACAATCTACAGGACAAAAACAAATCAGTTTTGGGCAACAAAAACCACCTTCTATTAGTGAATTACAGGAAGTAGTCAGAGATTTAACTGAACAGCTTGCTAAATATCCATATAATAGAACATTAAAAGCAAAACTTAAACTTGCTAAAGAATTTTTGGAAAAAGCATCAGCAGGAAAATAATTATTGTTTATTTTTAAAAATAAGCTTTGAAAGTTTATTGCCAATAAATAAACCTAATCCCAATCCTATAACTGAACCAGCCGGAATGCCTGTTATTAAAGATAATAATGCACTGAATAAAGCTCCACAAAAAGTGCAGGATATTACATTTACTGCTGATTCAGGAATTTGAGAGTAATCTTTGTTATTTTTAATGGCTTTATATATTGTTGGTACTTCTAAAAGAGACATAAAAATTAAGCCTATTTTAGTAATTCTGTTTAATGCCAAACAAGATAACTTTCCAATAAACGAACCTTCAAATTTAAGATATTCTCTGGTAACTGTATCCTTTCTTAGAAAAGGAATTCTTGTTTCTTTATTATAAAATTGGCTATTTTCTTCTATTTTAAAGAATGAATAAACTTTATTTCCCAATTTTGCATCTGCTAAAGTAGTATCCCAGCTATTAAGAATATTTTTCCCCCATTTTCTGTTTAAAAGCCAGCTTTCAATAGGTGTTCCGGCAAAGAATTTGAATTTTGAGAAATATCCTTCAGGTGCTTCGGATTTTGAAAGTCCAAATATAGACAATAAATCTCTTAAGTCCTCTTTTAAGGTAATAATTGCCAGTAAACCAAGCCCGACAGCTTTTGTCGGATTATTATTCTCTACATTATTTTCAACATTAATTATCCTTCTTGCATTGGGGATAGTACTTATAACCCCTTCCAAAACAGGATGTGATTCCTTTATTGCCTGATTGTCCCTATTTTGTTTTATAAATGTATCATAATTATTTATCTTATTTGTAAGTTTATTAACTTTTGGTCTGAAAGATTCAAAAATATCTTTAACCTGCGATAAATCCTGATTTAACTTAGGGTTAATCGAAGGAGTAGAATGTTCTACAGATTGGTTTTTAGTTATAGCAGAATCAGGCATGCCATTATTACCTTGATTCTGCTGCATGCCATCACTATTAAAGTATAATTTCAGGAGATTTTGATTCAATCTTCCTTTCCTATATCCATGTCAAATTATTGAAAATTTCCTTTCTTATATATATAAAAACAAAGTATAAATAAAAATTGCATAAAATCAGCAAACTGTTACAAAATTCACCATATTTATTAGTAGTCTAAAAAATTATCCTTCTTCGCCGAGAACACTGACTATTTTTGTTAAATTGTCATCCAGTCTGGATATTTTCTTTTCCATCTGTTCCATTTTTTTGGTTAAAAGATTGTTTTTCTTACCGGATTCATTTAATGTCGCAACCTGACTTGCTATAAATTCAAGAAGTGATTTCGTTTCATCATTTCCTACTTCTAAACTCTTCCCTAATTCAATTGCAGCAAGCTTTTCATCAATACTTTCAAGTCTGGTTTCAATGCTGTTAAATTTAGTGCTGATTTTCTTAAGCTCTGAATTTATGTCTTTTTTTACTCGACCAAGATTGCTCTCAATCTGCTTGGAAAAATCATTATCTTCAGCCTTATCATTTAATCCGTTTGTATCTTTTTTAATTAAACTTTCAAAGCCTGACAGCAAACCTGAAATATTTGATATTTCCTGTGAAATACCTGAAATATTGATGTCGAGACTTTCAATATTTTTATCAACCTGATCTACTTTTTGAACAATTTCAGTATCTCTTGAATTCTCAAATATAATACTGTTTATATGAATCAATTTTTCAGAAATTGCTTTTATTTGTTTTTTGGTTTCTTCATCATTGTCAGATAATGTTTTGCCAATAAAATCTTTTATATTTTCCAGTGCAGAAAAAACTTTATCTGTTTCTTTATTTTGCTTGATATATTCAACATTATTATTGGTTTCTTCAAGTAATTCTCCTGCATTGTCTATCCATATTGCAATTTGAATCAACGCTTCTCTAACTGCTTCTGTACTATTTAAAGTATCTGAAGATGTATTAGAAAGATTTATGATATCTTTAGCAATTTCATTATGTTTACTAATCAGTTCACTAGATGAATTTGCTACATTATCAGAGAGATTAATAACATTTTTAGCAATTTCAGCATGTTTATTAATCAGTTCATTTGATGAATTTGCTACATTGTCAGAGAGATTACTGATATTCTCAGCAATTTCATCTTGTTTTTTAACAAATTCACTTGATGAAGATGCTGAATTAACAATTAAATTATTTATATTTTCCTGGCTAACAGCATTATTTTCAATTATTTCATCGAGTTTACCCTTTATTTCTTCAGCAGGAGTCTCAATGGCTGTTTTCAAAATATTAATATTATCATCTGATGTTAATATCATCATATTTGCTTTGGAATGAATATCAGAAATATTACTACTTACATCTTCAAATTTGTCTACAATATTCTGAAATTCCAGTTTTAAATTATTAAAATTACTGCTTATAATTTTCATCTGATCATTAGTAGCTGGCAAATCTTCAGAAAGTGCGGCAGACATAGCACTTATATCTTCAAAACCCTTTTGAATTTCACCTTTGATATCTTCATATTTGGCTGTATAATCAGAGAATTGAGATTTTATTGATGTTAAGTCTTCTTGTAATGTCTCGATTTCCGGTTTTAAGTTATTAATTGAATTTTCTTCAAAGCCCTTTTGAATTTCACCTTTGATATCTTCATATTTGGCTGTATAATCAGAGAATTGAGATTTTATTGATGTTAGATCTTCTTGTAATGTCTCGATGTCCGGTTTTAAATTATTAATTGAATTTTCTTCAAAGCCTTTTTGAATTTCACCTTTAATATCTTCATATTTGGCTGTATAATCAGAAAATTGAGATTTTATTGATGTTAGATCTTCTTGTATTGTTTCAAATTCAAATTCAAAGTCGGTGCTTTTACTTTCTATCAGATCATTTATATTTACTGCAGATTGCTGGACAGAATCAATTTTTTCGTTAATATCCATACCTTCAACAATTTTAATAAGTCTGTCATTTTGTTCAAACAGATCTGATATAGAATTAATTCTTTCTAAAATTGAATTATATTTATCTTCTAATGGTTCATCCTGAGCTTTTTTATGAAGTTCTTCAATCATTTCCTGCAAAAGAACAATACTATCCTTGATGCCTTCATAATTATTATCCTGTTTTACATTCAAATCTTCTATTTCTTGTGCAAAATTTGACTTTAAAATAATAATTTCTTCGATGACGTTTTCTATTCGGGTTTTAACACCTGAGTTTTCAAGTTCTTCTGAAAAATTTGTACTTTCCACAACTAATAATCCGATTTCATTTAATTTTTCATCAAATCTAACCAGATTTTCTTTTACGGAATTAATATTTTCGTCAAAAGAATCATCTATTTTACTATGAAGTCCAGAAAATTCATCTTTAAAAGAATAAATTTCTTCTTTAATATCCTCGATATCAAGGGTTGTAGCGACTGTTTTTATTAGTTCCAATAATATATCAAGTTTTTCTTTGGTTTTTTCAACAAAAGAACCTTTTTCAAGAAGCTGAGTAAGCTGATTATTGTTAAACTCTTCAAGTTTTATAATATCATTTTTAAAAGTCTCGATATTCTCGTTAACATTCAGAACTTCAAGACTTTTCTGTAATGAAAGGAAACTTTCTCTAATACTGTTATAATCAACGCCCAAACCTGATTTTAATTGCATAATTCCTTGCTGTACATTTTCTATCTCGATTTTAAGGCTTGATTTTTCAAGAACATCAGATAAATTTGTATTATCAATTACTAATGAACCTAATTCTCTGAATTTTGCATCAAATTTAACAAAACTTTCTCTAATACTGTTATAATCAACGCCCAAACCTGATTTTAATTGTGTAATATCTTGATGTATAATTTCTATCTCAGTTTTAAGGCTTGATTTTTCGAGTACTTCAGACAAATTTGTATTATCAACAACTAATGAACCTAATTCCCCTAGCTTTTCATCTAATCTAACTAAATTTTCTTTTATTATGCCGGTATTTTCCCCGAAAGAATTTTCTATTTTCCCATGAAGTTTAATAAAATCATCTTTGAAAGAATAGATTTCTTCTTTGATATCTTCGATATCAAGTGTTGTAGCAGCTGTTTTTATTAGCTCCAGCAGCACATCAAATTTTTCAGTTAATCGAGATATGCTGTTATCTATTGCGTTAATGCTTTCAATTGATGAAACATTTTCAAGTTTGTCATAGATTGAAGTAATTTTTGAATCCATAATTGTTAACCTATCTATATTCTTTTTAAGCTCTAAAATTCCGGATATCGAATCTTCAATATTGTCTCTTATTATCCCAATATCTTCAACAGTTGCAAACTTCTTAAATGAACCTTCAAGCTCATTAAACTTGTCCTTGACACCTTCAAGACAATGTTTAAAACTCCGTAATTCTTCTTCACTATTCTGAATAGTAAATGATCTAAATTCCCCAATATTTGTTTGTATTAATAATAATTCCTGCTTTAACTCGTCTAATCTTGTACTGGAGCCGTTATTTTCAATTAATCGATTAATATCATTTAATTTATCTTCAAAATTAACAATATTTTCTTTTAATAATCCTGTATTTTCAGCAATTACGGAATTAATTTTATCGTCAAATAATAAATTAAGATGATTTTTCAGCTCAGCTACATTATTCCCGGCTATATTTATCTTCTCTTTTACTTCATCAAGATTATTTAAACCGGATATATTCTTTACAACATCATACAGGTCATAAAGTTTATCCGATACAGCTTTTATTTCTTTTCCAACTGTATTTATATTTTCTTTCGTTGCTATTTCAAACAGATTTTCTTTTATATCTGCTATTTTATTATTTAATCCTGATACTTCGTCCCCTACAGTATTTATACTGAGTTTTACCAGATCTATATCTAATTTAACCTGATTTACTGCATCCTTATTATCAAGTTTTTCTATCAGTTTGTTTATATCTTCGAATTTCTCGTTTATATATGAAATATTCGATTCAAATTTTAAATCCGATTTTTCTAAATAAGGTTTTATTTCTCCTAATAATTCCATCCATCTGTCTTTAGAATCGTTGTTCGACATTATTTCGGAAAATTCAGTTATCTTGGCACTAATTCCGTTTAAATCTCCTTTCATATCTAAAAGGCTGATGCCAAGATTTGTTATTCCACTCTTAATTTCAAGATTATCTTCTTTTTCTGGAAGTCTTTCTACATTTTTCTTGATTAAGTCTAATTTGTCCCAAGATTGTTGTATATTATCTTTCAGTTCTTCCATTCTCGTTACTGAGCATGTTAACCGCTCTTTTACAGTTTCAATTTCTTTTATTGATACTAATTGACCCAATACCTGTTCTATTTCATAAAGTCTGTCCTTGATATTATCTATTCCATTGCTGGTTCCTTCTGTATTTCCGGCAGAATGGTTCTTTATTAATGTACCTAATTCTATTATTCTGGTTTTTACATTATTTATACCTGTAGCAAGTTCTTCAATTCCCTTTGTATTTTCACTTGATATTAAAGAATCTACTTCACAGATTTTTTCTTTGATAAATAAAAGCTCATTTCTTAATTCATCAAACTTTCCATTATCGCTGTTTTGAAATACCAGACTGCTAATTTCTATAAGTTCATCTTTAATATTATTTATCCCGAATTTTACTTCATTTAAATCTCCTGCTGCTGCAAACTCATTTATAGATGCTCCAATATTATTGAATCTATTATTTATATTTTCATTAACACCTTCAATGACTGATTTTACTTCATTTATATTTTCAGTTGATGCTAAATCATTAACGGAAATACCAAGATTCTTAAATTTATTTTTTATATCTTCTATTCCGGATTTTACTGAGTTAATGTCGCCTGTTGACGGAAGTCCATTTATTGATATTCCAAGATTATTGAATTTTTCATTTATGATGCTAATTTGTTCTTTTACTTCTTCAAAGTTCGCTTTGGATGAATTTTGTTCAATGACTGATTCAAGATTTTTAAACTGTCCTTTTATATTTTCAATTCCTGCATTTAATACATCAATATTATCTGTATTAGCTAGAGCAATTTCAAAAATATCAAATTTTTCATTTAATTCATCGATTTTGATTTTTAAATCATTAAAGTTTTCCGTAGAATCCAGTTGATTTATTGATGATTCAAGTTCTTTAAATTGCTCATTTATATTTTTAATGCCAGATTTTACCGAGTTAATATCCCCGGTTGACGGAAGATTATTTATTGAGGTTCCAAGATTAATGAACTTTTCATTTATACTGCTAATTTGTTCTTTTATTTCTTCCAAATCTTCTGAAGATGCATTTTGTTCAATAACTGATTCAAGGTTTTTAAATTGTCCTTTTATATTTTCAATTCCTGCATTTAATATTTCAATATTATCTGTAGTAGCTAGATCTGTTCCAAAATTATCAAATTTTTCATTGATTTTTTCAAAATCAGCTCTTATTATATTTACGTCTTTTGATGAAGCAAGGCTGTTTAATGATATTCCGAGTTTATTAAATTCTTCTCTTATGTCTTCGATACTGGCGTTTAAACCGCCTATATCTTCTGTGGTAGCCAGATCTGTTCCAAAATTACTAAATTTTTCCCTTAATCCATCAATTTTAATTTTTAAATTTTTAAATTCTTCAGTAGAATCCAGCTGACTTATTGATGTTTCAAATTCTGCAAAGCGATCATTTATACTGCCTATTCCGATTTGTATTTCATTCAAACTGTCGGCGGTTGCTAATCCGTCTATTGATTTTCCTATATCAATGAATTTGTTGTTTACGCCTTCCATACTTGAACTGATAAAGTCCTGAATATGATCTGTATTGATTGTACTGGTTAATAATGTTTTTACATCTTCAAATTTATCTTTTAATTCACTGAATTCAGATTCATATTTGTTTGAACTAACTTCTGAATTTATATTAGCTATCTTTTTGCCTAGATTTTGAAGATTTGTTTTTAAATCTTCAAAATTATCTTTGTTGTTATCATTTATTTCAATTTTGTTATTCTCTATAACCGAAGACAGATGATCTTTAAGTTCATTAAATCTTTCCGAGACAAGATTGATTTCACCTGTTATTTTTTCAGTATTATCTGTTTCAGAGATATCTTTTATCGACTCAAACAGTTCATTAAGTCTGCCTGATAATGAATTTATTCCACTTTGAAGTAAATTTATACTATTTGATGAAGCAAGAGTGTTTAATGATATGCCGAGTTTATTAAATTCTTCTCTTATGTCTTCGATACCGGAGTTTAAACCGCCTATATCTTCTGTGGTAGCCAGATCTGTTCCAAAATTACTAAATTTTTCCTTTAATCCATCAACTTTATTTTTTAAATCATTAAAGTTTTCAGCTGAATCCAGCTGATTTATTGATGATTCAAATCCTTCAAAGCGTCCGATTATACTGTTTACACTGGCGTGTATTTCATTTAAGCTGCCGGCTTTTGCCAGTCCGTTTATTGATTTTTGCAGCTCAATGAACTGACCATTCAAACCTTCTATGCCTGAATTGATAAAGTTTTCAAATTTCTCTACATTAACAGCATTGGCTATTAATTCTTCTATATTTTCAAATTTGTTTTTTAATCCATCAACGCTTTCTTTTAATCCGCCAAATTCAGATTCGTACTTGTCCAAGTTAACTTCTGAACTTATAGATGTTAATTTTTTGCCTATATTTTGAAGATTTGTTTTTAAATCTTCAAAATTATCTTTATTGTTATCATTTATTTCAATTTTGTTATTCTCTATAACCGAAGACAGATGATCTTTCAGTTCATTGAATCTTTCCGAGACAAGATTGATTTCACCTGTTATTTTTTCAGTATTATCTGTTTCAGAGATATCTTTTATCGACTCAAACAGTTCATTAAGTCTGCCTGATAATGAATTTATTCCACTTTGAAGTAAATTTATACTGTTTGAAGAAGCAAGGCTGTTTAAAGATATGCCGAGTTTATTAAATTCTTCTCTTATGTCTTCGATACCGGAGTTTAAACCGCCTATATCTTCTGTGGTAGCCAGATCTGTTCCAAAATTACTAAATTTTTCCTTTAATCCATCAACACTCTCTTTTAATCCGCCAAATTCAGATTCGTACTTGTCCATGTTAACTTCTGAACTTATAGATGTTAATTTTTTGCCTATATTTTGAAGATTTGTTTTTAAATCTTCAAAATTATCTTTGTTGTTATCATTTATTTCAATTTTGTTATTTTCTATAACCGAAGACAGATGATCTTTCAGTTCATTAAATCTCTCTGAGACAAGACCGATTTCGGTTGTTATTTTTTCGGTATTATCTGTTTCAGAGATATCTTTTATCGACTCAAACAGTTCATTAAGTCTGCCTGATAATGAATTTATTCCACTTTGAAGTAAATTTATACTATTTGAAGAAGCAAGGCTGTTTAATGATATGCCAAGTTTATTAAATTCTTCTCTTATGTCTTCGATACCGGAGTTTAAACCGCCTATATCTTCTGTGGTAGCCAGATCTGTTCCAAAATTACTAAATTTTTCCTTTAATCCATCAACTTTATTTTTTAAATCATTAAAGTCTTCTGTTGAATCTAGCTGATTTATTGATGATTCAAATCCTTCAAAGCGTCCGATTATACTGTTTATACTGGCGTGTATTTCATTTAAGCTGCCGGCTTTTACCAGTCCGTTTATTGATTTTTGCAGTTCAATAAACTGACCATTCAAACCTTCTATGCCTGAATTGATAAAGTTTTCGAATTTCTCTACATTAACAGCATCAGCTATTAATTCTTCTATTTTTTCAAATTTATTTTTTAATTCATTAACACTCTCTTTTAATCCGCCAAATTCAGATTCGTACTTATCTAAGTTAACTTCTGAACTGATAGATGTTAATTTTTTGTTTATATTTTGAAGATTTGTTTTTAAATCTTCAAATTTATCTTTATTGTTATCATTTATTTCAATTTTGTTATTCTCTATAACCGAAGACAGATGATCTTTAAGTTCATTAAATCTTTCCGAGACAAGATTGATTTCACCTGTTATTTTTTCAGTATTATCTGTTTCAGAGATATCTTTTATCGTCTCAAACAGTTCATTAAGTCTGCCTGATAATGAATTTATTCCACTTTGAAGTAAATTTATACTTTCATTTGAGGCTATTTGAACGATTTTCTCATTAAGATATTTTAATCCGCCGCTTAATTCTGATAATTCTGCTGAAATAGCGCTTACATTAGAATTAACAAGACTAATATCTGATTTTAGATGATCAAAAGACTGATTATCATTTAAATTTTTAACAAGATTATTTATTTCTTTGAATTTTTCATTCAAGAAAGATGTATTTTCGTCAAATTTACTGTTGAAATTATCCGCCAGAGGCTTTATTTCACTAATTACAGAATTTACGCAATCATCCGATTCATCTTTAACTGAACTGGAAATTGATTCCACCTTACTGTTAATATTATTCAGATCACTTTGAATCCCGCTAAAACTTGAAGAAAGATTATCAATATTTTCCTTAAGACTACCAAGATCGTTTATAATATGGTTATCAGCTGAAATTAATTTTTCATTATCACTTTTTTCAACTATTTTTGTTATTTGGGCAGCAAGAGTTTCTATTGAAGTTACTTTTGAATTTAAGAGTCTTTGCTTTTCTTCAAGATTTCTTTTTAATTCAATGAGAAATAAATCCACACATTCAACTGAGTTTGATCTGGATAAAACATCAATTTTATTTTCAATTCTATCCAGAACAGGGTTATTAGTAGTATTTCCCTCTATATCAACATTATTTCTTTTGATTAATTTTGAAATATTCTGCATTAAAGAGGCTAAATATTCAATCTTTTGACCAGATGCTGATACTTTCTCCTCAAGGCTTTCCAGCTTTTCATCATACTTCATAGAAGCTATATCTCCATTTTTTTATTCAATTTTTTCCCAACCATATATAGTATATTCTAGCAAAATTTATATGATGTGGGCAAAAAGATATAGAACAATAGTTAAAAAATAAGCTATAGCACCAAATCAGATTTTTTATACCTGTTACAAATCAAAATAGGAGTATAGAAAGGTAGGCGTTTTGTAACTCGTTCAAGTTTATAAAGCATCAAGTGATCTTCTTACTTCCTGAATATCTTGATACATTAGGTACTTTGGAGTGCCCGGTTCATTTGATTCATAACGAAGAAGATATGAAGGATGAAATATTGGCATAATTTTAGATCCGAATGGTCCATCAAACCATTGACCTCTGATTTTAGAAATAGGTTCTTTTCTTCCTAAAACTCCTTTAACAGCAGTTGCACCGGCAAGGAGAATTAATTTTGGTCTGATAAGCTGAATTTGAGCTTCAAGATAAACTCTGCAAGCTTCCCTCTCAGAAGGAACAGGAACTCTATTTTGAGGTGGACGGCATTTTACAATATTACAAATATAAATTTCTTTTTCTCTGGTGATATTTTGAGATAACAATATTTTATCAAGGAGTTTTCCGGCTCTTCCGACAAATGGTAATCCGGTTTCATCCTCATTTTTACCGGGCCCTTCACCTATAAGCATTAACTTAGCCTCTGGTGTTCCATCTGAGAAAACAACCTTGATTCTTGAATTTGAAAGATCACATTTATAACAAGTTTTGCAAACTTCTTCAACTTCTTTTAAAGTCTTAAATCTTATATTTTGATCAGTTTCAGAAAAATTAAACAAGCTCTTCTGTCCATTTATCATCCTATTTCCTCTAAATCTAAACAACAAAAATCAAAGAAAATTTTTTATATATTTTAAAAAAATCATTTCGTGTCATCCTGAACTTGTTTCAGGATCTTATAATCCCTGAGATGCTGAAATAAATTCAGCATGACACAATACGTAAAATTTTATCATGTTATATAATGCAAACAATTTTTTAAAATTATATCAATAAAATTTACGATTAAAAATATAGATAACCAGAAAAAATTTTAATACTAAGAAACTCATCTATTAACATTAACACTTTGCATTATTTTAAAAACAATACTAAAAGGGCATAAAATTTGAGTAAAAAATTCATACAATAACATAGTGAATCCTCAACTCTTCTAAATCTACTTGCTACTCGCTTGGTCTCTGATTTTATCAGAGACTTTCTTTTTATATATACTAAAGTCTTTTTGGTTGTAATATATAAAAAATAATTTCATTAAATTTAATGAAAAAATAAAAATTTTTTGTAAAATTAATTATCACCAAATAAGGAGGAAAATATGACTAAGCAGGTTATAGAATTAAAAATCGAGATCGAAGGTATAAAACCTAAGATATGGAGAACTTTTCAAGTAGAGGCTTCAACTACTTTTAATAAGCTTCATAAAATCATCCAAAAAGTTATGGGATGGGAAGACTACCATATGTACGATTTTAAAGTCGGAAAAACTAATATAGTTGACTCCAGAGACGAAGACATAGGCTTTTTATCACTTATGGAAGAAGGTCCCAAAGAGATAAAAGCTAATAAAGCAAAATTATCAGATTTTATCGAGAAAAAAAGTCAAAAATTCTCTTATATGTATGATATGGGTGATTCCTGGGAACATATATTAACCGTAAAGAAAATATTTGAAGCTGAAGATACCGAAAACTTTCCTGTAGTCATCGATGGGGAAAGAGCTTGCCCTCCGGAAGATTGTGGAGGAGTTTGGGGATATGAGGAAATATTGGAAATACTTAAAGATCCTGAACATCCTGAATACGAAGAAAGAATTGAAGAATGGCTTGGAGAAGATTTTGACCCCGAATATTTCAATGTGGATGAAGTAAATAAAAAATTCAAAAAAGCCAAACCTAAAGCAAAGTCAAAAACATAGATTTATGTTGGAAATGAAAAGAAATCCATCTTTGTCATATAATTAAAAAATTATGAAAATAACTGCGGGACATCTTGGAGCTTTAGCTTTTGCAATTCAGACTTCTTTTCAGGATCTGGATATTGAAATGGTGCTTCCTCCGTTGTCAAATTCACAAGCTCAGGAACTTGGCGAAAAAAATTTAAAAAGTGATTTATGCTACCCTTTAAAGCTTTATCTTGGCAATTATTTGACCCAAAAAGACTTAAAACCTGAAATAGTGATTTTCTACAATGGTTGTGATCTTTGTAATTTAACACCTGCAGGAAAGGTTTTTCTTGATATTTTTGCTGAATATTCATGGCATCCAGAGGCTTATTATTTTAATGTTACGGATAAAAAACAATTCATAAAAGATTATTACTGGAATTTAAAAAAAATCTCAGGAGCTTCTTCCATAAAAGTAATCAGGGCAATACTATTAGGTTATAAAAAGTTTCTTTTATTTGAATATCTCGACAATGTATTTTATACAATAAGGCCAACAATCAAAGATAACAAAAAAGGTGAAAAAATTTATTTAGAATTTTTTCAAAAACTAACTGATGCTTCATCATTTTCTTCTTATAAAAAAATTAAAAAAGATATTAATAGCCTGCTTGAATCTTATCCGCCAAATTATAATGTGCCTCATATAGGTTTAATCGGAGATCCATTTACTCTAAATGAGCCTTATATTCATCAGTACACTGATCGAAAGCTTGGATATCTCGGATGTATAACTGATAGATGGATAAATAACAGATTTATAAATAAAAAAGATTCAGAAAAAATAAAATTAAAGAATTTTTTAAAGAATGAATATGGAGTACTAATGCCCAGAGAAATAGAAAAGGCAAGTCATTATGCAGGTAAATCATATGACGGTATTGTTTTTATCTCTCCATTTACCTGTAATCCCAGTGATGCTCTAAGAAATCAACTTTCATACATTCAGAAAAAAACCGGAATACCTGTTATTTCACTGGTTTTTGATGCACATACAAGCGATACAGGTTTAGAAAGCAGACTAGAAGCTTTTGTTGATCTTGTCAAAATCCGCAGAAACAAGAAACAAGGTAGTGATCGAATTGTGGCTGATAAAAATCAAAAATTTCTGAATTGTCATCCGAGCGAAGTGAAGTCGAAGGATCTTAGCAATTAAATCTGAATATAAAAAGCGAAAAATGGACAGATTGCCACGGATTTCTTTGAAATCCTCGCAATGACATGTGTATGTATAATGATAAGATTAACTATTTTAAAGGGTAGGTCATATTAAATATGCCAACCTGACCACTACTTAAATATATCTTCAGACAAGCCTCTTATTGTGCTGATACGATGCCGATTTTTACAACTTTTTTATTACTTTTATCAACGACAACTACAACATTTAAAAAATCGTACAAGTCATATTTTATATCTATGGTTTCCAGAGTATATTGTGATCCCCAGGCTTTTATCACTTGGTCTAAATATAAATTTTGAGGAATAAGACTAATCCAGCTTAAAAGACCATTATTAAAGGTTAGTTCTGCTTTTTTATACTGTGATTTTGTTTTACCTAATTCCTTGTCAATAATATAAATTGATGAAAAACTTTTCTTATTTGACTTAACAGGAATTAATTCAGGATAAGAACTGTTAAAATTAGATTCTATACTGTATCCGGGTTTTAATCCTAAAAAATTTGCTGTGGTAAGATTTTTCCAGTCCGGAATCAAGTTGCTAAAATCAATAATTTTTTCCTGATTTTGAGAAGCTTTTGGCATTTCAAAAATAGTAATGTTTTTTGCATAAGTATGCTGTTTATCAGTTGAGATATTAAATAAGCCGTAATCATAATAATCAAGAAAATTGTTGTAAGTAGTATTAATATGAGATGGTTTGCCATAAAGGTCTGTAAATTTTGACATTTTTAAATTATTATTTAACGTAAATTCAATCCAGTCAAGCTTATCGTTTTTAAATCCGACTCTAATTTTTTTGTAAATATTAGTATCAGAGGGTTGTGTAATAAAGATGCTTACATTTCCAATTTTTTGTTCGGGCTTTGATTTAACAAGACCCTTAAAATCATCCGTAGTCGTCACCCCGAACTGAATTATATCCGGTTTATAATCTTTGATATTTTGCCAGTCAAGAATATTATCAGGAAATTTGCAGGCTGAACTAATAATACTAATAAATAAGAGAGTTAAAATTAAATAGATCCCTCTGAAATTTTTCATATGAATCCCCTGTTTTATAACTCTAATACTTTGTTAAGTTAATTATGTTCGCTCATAGCATTCAGAATTACCATTCGACAAAATTTTCTTAATGATATTCTAATAAAAGTTTACTAAATTCTTCTTCAAATGCCAAAAGAAGATTTTTTTCGTTTACTTTTCTTATTATTTCACCTTTTTTAAATATATATCCTTCATTTATTCCACCTGCTATGCCAATATCAGCTGATTTTGCTTCGCCGGGGCCGTTAACAGCACAACCCATAACAGCGACAGTGACAGGTTTGTCAATATTTCTAAACTTTTCTTCCACTTGCTTTGCAAGGTTAATAAGGTCTATCTGGCATCTGCCGCAAGTAGGGCAGCTTATTAAATTTAATCCCTTCTGTCTTAAATTTAAGGATTTTAATATCTCAAATCCTGCATAAACTTCTTCAACAGGATTTTCAGTTAAAGAAACCCTTATAGTATCACCGATACCAAGACTCAAAAGTGTGCCAATGCCGACGGAAGACTTTATCAGCCCTCTTTTTAATGTACCTGCTTCTGTTACTCCCAGATGCAATGGATAGTCAACGATATCTGCTATTTGTCTGTAAGCGTCAATCATCACAGGTACATCGCTAGATTTTAATGAAATTTTAATAAGGTTAAAATCAAGATCTTCAAGAATTTTTACATGCTTAAGGGCGCTCTTTACAAGTTTTTGAGATAAATCTCCTTCTTCTTGTGCCAGTTCCTTTTCAAGTGAACCTGCATTAACCCCTATTCTGATTGGAATTTCTTTTTCTTTTGCAAGTTTGACAACTTTTTCAATATTTTCTCTTTTGCCGATATTGCCGGGATTTAGCCTCAAGCCGTCAATACCCTGATTAATGGCTTCAACAGCAAGCCTCCAGTCAAAATGTATATCGGCAATAATAGGAATTTTTATTTGTTTTTTAATATCGCCTAATACCTGCGCAGCTTCTTTATCTGGAACAGCAACACGTATAATCTCACAGCCGGCATCAGAAAGTTCTTTTATTTGTCTGACTGTAGCCTGAACATCTCTTGTATCGGTATTGCACATAGACTGGACTGAAACAGGGGCATTGCCGCCTATTTCAACATTCCCTATCCTGATTTTTTTTGATTCTCTTTTCATAATTTTTATAAATTTCAAAAATAATTTAATATCCTGTTGAGCCGAATCCGCCTGAAGATCTTGACGTGGATGAGACTTCTCTTACTTCAATTATATCAACTTTTTGAACAGAAGAAATTATCATCTGGGCAATTCTGTCGCCTGGGTTGATTGTATAAGCTTCCTGAGAGAGATTGATCATCGGAACGCAGATTTCGCCTCTGTAATCTTCGTCTATTGTCCCCACACAGTTTACAAGAGTCATTCCATGCTTTATCGAGAGGCCTGATCTCGACCTTATTTGTGCTTCATATCCTTCAGGCAATTCTATAATAATTCCTGTTTGAATAAGTTTTCTCTCAAAGGGCTTGAATTCACAGGGTTCAGATATTGCAGCGGTCAGATCCATTCCTGCTGAGCCTTCTGTAGCATAAGAAGGCATGGTTAAATTATTTTTTAAACGGTAAATTTTAAGTTCTGGTTTGAATTTCATGCAGAAAGTCTCCCTAAATTAATACAGGCTGTTTATTTACATAATCCATAGGACATATCATCGCAATACCCGTAGCTTTTATGTCAAACATTTGATTGCTCAATCTTCTAATATCAGCTTGAGTAACTTTATCAATTGCAGCACAAATTTCTTCTGTAGAAAATGTTCTGTTAAAGTATAATTCAGATCGCCCGTTTCTGCTTGCTCTATATTTTGTGGATTCCAGACCTATCAAAAGACCGCCTTTTATTTGAGTTTTGGCTCTTTCAAACTCTTCTTCAACAAATCCTTCAATTTTAATTTTTTCCATCTCATCCCAGACCAGTTTTATCACTTCATCAGAGTTAGATGAACTGGTTCCTGCATAAACTCCAAATATTCCAGCCGGTCTGTATACAGACTCGTACGTATTTATTGAATAAACAAGACCTCTTTTTTCTCGTATTTCCTGAAATAATCTGGACGACATACTGCCACCAAGACATACATCTATTATTGCCAGAGCATAACGGTCATCATCAAGAATAGAAATACTCTTTGAACCTAAACAAATATGAGTCTGCTCTATGTTTTTTTTCAAAACAGTAAAATCAGGTGTACTTTCAGGTATTTTAATTTCCTTTATTTTTGGAGTGAAATGAATTTTTTCCACAGATTCTGAAATTTTTGATATTACGTTGTCTTCATCAAAATTACCTGCAATTGAAATCGTAATATTGGAAGGAGTGTAATAATCCCGTATAAACTGAAGAATATCCTCTCGTGAAATTTCCTTTACTGTATTTAAAGTTCCGGTTATTGGCTGACCTAGTGAATGGTTTTTCCAGAAGGACTTTATAAACTGGTCATGTACAAGTTCATCAGGAGTATCTTCGTACATTTTAATTTCTTCTAATATAACTTGTCTTTCAATTTCGATATCTTTAGGGCTATATAACGAATTGAAAATCATATCCAAGAGTATATCGATTGCTACAGGCACCTGATCGCTCAGAACTCTTGCATAACAGCAGGTACATTCTTTGTCAGTGAAGGCATTCATGCTTCCGCCTGTATTTTCAATTGACTGAACTATTGTTTGAGCTGATCTGTTTATCGTTCCTTTAAAAAGCATATGCTCAATAAAATGAGAAATGCCATTTAATTCTAGTTTTTCTATGCCGGATCCTGCATCTATCCAGAGCATTATTGTTGCAGAATATGTATTTGGCATGTATTCGCTTATTATTTTTATCCCATTAGGTAATATTGTCTTTTTAATCATTAAATTTTTACTTTATATAATAGTTTCCCTTAATACTTTAACATAAATATTTATACCGGAATTTATTATGAGGTTACAGGAAAAATCCAAATTTTCCTCAACTTTTGTACAACTGTATTTTTTTCACTTGCGTATATTAAAAAGATAATCATATAATGTTATAAAATAGTTGAATTATATTATAACGAGTTACATAAAACTTACGCAAAGGGTCAGAGTCCATCTTTTTCTGATAAGCACATCTTTCCTTACCTTGGCATAGTTTTATTTCACTCTTGCTTCTGAAAACTTTGGAGAAAAGATGACTAGTTTAAATCATGAACAGGCTGAAAAACTTTTTAATCTCGCAGGTTTGGAAATACCGTCTGAAATAAATTCAAACAATATTACAAAAGCTCTTATTGAGATTGAAAAAAAAGTAACACATTCCGCGTATTCTGAAAGTAATTTTGAACCTGAAACATCACCTGATATATTAATAATTGATGATCTTGAAGTATCTATTTATCAGTTAAACCTGCTTTTAACCAAATCAGGATATAATGTATGTGTTGCAAGAAGCGTTGATGAAGCCCTGGATCAATTTAAAAAGCAATGTTTTGAATATGTATTGCTCGATTTATATATTCCTGAAGCGGAAGACGGGTTAAAAATTCTTGAATCCCTCAATAATTCAGACAAAGCAAAAGAGGATGATACAAAAATTATTGTTATATCAGGAACTGATAACAAAGATTTAATCAATAAATGCCTTGAAAAAGGAGCTAACGAATTTATAAGCAAATCACCAGATTGGCATAAAAATATTTTAAGACATTTAAAACAACTTGAAAGCCAAAAGCATAACAAAAATAAAATAATTTCAAATCATATTGAAAACCAGAAAAAAAATATTGTTACTGTTTCAATTAATCACTTATATAACCAAAAAATAGCTATTGAGCTTGAAAAAGAGTTTATTGCACTTGTAAATTCAGGTTATTTCAATATTATTCTTGATATGAGCAAGTTTTCCAGTATTGATTCAAAAGGAATCGGAACCCTTATATTTGGATATACATCCTGCTTTGAACATGGAGGTAATTTAAAATTAATTAATGTTAACAATACTGTTAAAGACACTCTTTCTTATGTTCACCTGCAAAATATTATACAATTTTATAAAGACAAGCAATCAGCGCTTGAATCATTTTAAAAAAGTAAGAACGAGTTTGGTTAAAGCCTCCAACGCCTTGCCAAGCAAGCCGTTTCGGCTTTAGCCAGCACTCCCGCTTCGCACTAGCTTTTACAGTTATAATTGGATTTTACAGTTTTTAACAAGACAGGCTCTAAGAAAAATTCTTTTGCAATTTTTATAAAAAACCTAACAGAGAGCTTATTACTCCTCCTTGAAGATCGTTTTCGGGCGGGAATGAGTTTATTCAAAGGAAAACTCATCGTTTCCCTTTGAAACGCTCCCGCTTCGCATGAGATTTTGATAAAACTTATGCCCCTCCAGCTTTGCCAGCAGATTCATTTAAGCAGCGATTTATCGCAAAAGTTCCTTCTTTTTATATTTCTTATTAGAAAAATATAACTCTATCAAAATGGTGTAAGTTTTATCAAAATCGGAGCTTTAAACGATTTTATAGGGGGGAGTTATAAGCGACATATACAGGCAAATTTGCACTGCCCCTTGTGGGTAAGGCTGGACTGGAATCTTATTTATATATAGTTTTCTTGATATCCAGCCGAATTTGCAAATTTGTCGATCCTAAAATATTAAGAAAGGAGATGTTTTGCATCTCCTTTCTTAATATATGATTGAATTTTATTATGCCTGAATAAAGGGCAGTTTTTCTTCGTCGGTTACGCCTTTTATAGTAAGGTTTATTCTTCCCTTATCATCTACAGCCTGAACTTTAACAATGACTACATCGCCTAAATTCACGACATCTTCAACTTTTGCAACTCTTTCTTTTGCAAGTTGAGAAATATGTACCAGTCCATCTTTGCCGGGTGCAAGTTCAACAAAAGCTCCGATAGGAATAGTTCTTACAACTTTTCCTTTCATTACAAGGCCTTCTGTAATTTTTCTTGTAATAGCTTCTATCCTTGCAATTGCTCTTCTGCTTCCTTCTGCTTCAACACTGGTAACATTAACTGTTCCATCATCTTCGATGTCAATTGTTGCGCCTGTTTCTTCAATAATGCCCCTTATTGTCTTACCGCCCGGGCCTATAAGAGCTCCAATTGTATCAACATCAATTTTTAAAGTAGTAATTCTAGGAGCCATTGGTGATAATTCAGGTCTTGGAGCAGCCAGTGTTTCCATCATTTTATCTATAATGAATATTCTGCCTGCTTTAGCATCAATAAGTGCTTTTTTTACGGTTTCAGTAGAAATTCCCTTGATTTTCATATCCATTTGAAGAGCAGTAATACCATCTTTGCTGCCTGTAACTTTAAAGTCCATATCTCCGAGGAAATCTTCAAGACCTTGAATATCTGTCAAAATTATTTCTTTATCTGCTTCTTTAACAAGACCCATTGCAACACCGCCAACTATGGCAGTTAATGGAACGCCTGCATCCATAAGAGCAAGACAGCTACCGCATGTACTTGCCATACTTGATGATCCGTTGGACTCAAGTATATCTGAGTTGACTCTTATAGCGTAAGGGAATTTATCTTTATAAGGAAGTGCAGGAATAATAGCTCTTTCTGCAAGTGCACCATGCCCAATTTCACGTCTTCCGGCACCTCTGTTAGGTCTTACTTCACCTGTAGCGAAACCAGGGAAGCTATAATTGTGCATATATCTTCTTTCAGTCTGTGGGTCAACCCCTTCAAGTTCCTGAGCAAGTCCAGGACCTGCAAGAACTGCAACTGATAATGCCTGTGTGCTGCCTCTTGTGAATACGGCTGAACCATGAGCTCTTGGAAGCATTCCAACTTCAGACCAGATAGGTCTGATTTCGTCGACTTTTCTTCCGTCAGCCCTGATTCCTTCGTTAACTAAAATATCTCTCATAATTTTCTTTTCGAGATATTTAAATTCTTCTGTTACAAATTTAATTGCAGAAGAAGCTATAAGTGTTTTAATTGAACTATCTTCAGGGAGTTCAGCAATTTTTGTATTAACAAGTTCTTTTACTGCTTTTAGTTTTTCCTGTCTTTGTTCTCTGTCAAAGTTGTGATAAGCAGCATAAACTTCATCTTTTGCTATTCCTTCTATGAAGCTTTTAAGCTCTGAAGTGTCAAACGGATTAACGTATTCTTTCTTAACAACTCCACATTGAGCTGATAATGCTTTTTGAGCCTGAACATGTCTTTTGATTTCTTCCTGAGCAAATACAACCGCTTCCATAATTACTTCTTCGGATACAAATTTGCATCCTGCTTCAACCATTATAATTGAATCTTCAGTACCTGCGATAACAATATCAAGATCGCTCAAGTCGCTTTCTTCATAAGTTGGATTTGCGATCAGTTTTCCATTCAGTCTGCTTACTCTAACTGCACTTATAGGACCCTGGAATGGAACTCCTGAAAGTTCAAGCGCCATAGAAGCACCGAGAATAGCAAGTGTATCAGGTTGAGTTAGCTGATCTGAACTTAATATTGTTGCAACAATCTGAACATCATTTCTGAAACCAGCTGGAAACAATGGTCTGATTGGTCTATCTATTAATCTGCTTGTAAGAATTGCTTTATCTGAAGGACGTCCTTCTTTTCTCATATAGCTGCCGGGAATTTTCCCGATAGAGTACATTTTTTCTTCGTAGTCAACAAGAAGCGGGAAATAATCAATACCCGGTCTTGGCTCATCTGATGTTGCAACTGAAACAATCAGCATTGTATCGCCGCAACGTACTGTTACAGAACCGGCAGCATTTTTTGCATATTTACCGGTTTCTAACTCTACGGTTCTTTCACCAATTTGAAATGTGTACTTTTGAACTGAATCCATCTTTTCTTTCGTTCCTTATATTTCTTCTATTTTTCCATTAATAGTATATATTAAAATAAATGTAATAAAAATTTTAATCATAAAAAGTGTAATTATTTTTTAGAAAGGTTATGCCATGGGGGAAATAATATTAACTGAAAAAAGAAACCCTGATACAGTAAATATTGATCTTTTGTCTTCGCAGGAAATTGTCCGATTGATTAATAATGAAGATTTAAAAGTTGCGCTTGCTGTTCAAAAAGAACTTGATTCAATTTCAAAAGCAGTTGATTTAATAACGGAAAGTTTTTTAAAAGGAGGAAATTTACTGTATTTCGGAGCCGGTACAAGCGGCAGGTTAGGAATACTCGATGCTTCAGAATGTCCTCCGACATTCAGCGTCCTCTCTGAAATGGTCAGAGGATATATCGCTGGAGGAGATACTGCAATAAAAAATGCTGTTGAAGGTGCAGAAGACAGCTTTGAAGGAGGAGAGTCAGATTTTGTTAAATCAGGTGCAGAAATAAATGACGTTGTGGTCGGTATTTCAGCAAGTGGAAATGCTCCATATGTTATTGGAGTGTTAAAAAAAGCAAAAGAGCTTGGAATATCCACGATAGGTATAGCATGCAACAAAAAAGCCAAATTACAGGAACATGCCGATATATTTATTTCGCCTGAAGTTGGAGAAGAAGCAATTACCGGTTCAACAAGAATGAAAGCCGGAACAGCACAAAAGATGATCCTGAACATGCTCTCTACAGCTTCCATGATCAAAATAGGCAAGACTTATGAAAACTTTATGATTGATGTTAAGCCGACAAATATAAAACTAAAAGACAGAGCTGCCAGAATAGTTTCAGAAATTGCCGAGGTTGATTATGAAAATGCGAAAAATACGTTAATTAAAGCTGATTATAACGTTAAAGCAGCTGTTTTAATGCTAAAATACGATATAAATTTTAACGAAACAGTTAATTTGTTAAATAAAAACAATGGAAGATTGAGAGAAACATTAAATAAACTTTATTAATTCTTTTTAAAAATAATGAAAATCAATTTATGAAGTAGGATGATCTGTTAGCCCATCAAAAATAAGCGTGAAGTTTATAAACAGATATTTTATATAATTACTATTATAGGACAAAAACTTAATTTACTTCAATCGGAAATTTGACCAGCCATTTTTATAAAATAATTGTTCAAGTTTATCTAATGATACGGTTTCTTCCTTTATTTTATTTTTTTCATTTTTTTGATTATAAAAAACTATATGTGATTTACAATCTGAATAGTCTTTCATTGAACACCAAGCCGAAATCATAAAATTTTCATTATTATTATCTGGATTAATAAATTCTAAATTATAAACTTTTCCATTTTTCATTCTTGATTTAATTTTTGAAAAAAACTCCTCAAACGTTGCAAAAGTCATAAGTTAATCTCCTCTTAATTTATTTTTTATGAGTTTTTTTATATTCATCAATCATTTTTTGATTAATCTGATCTGGATAACAAATGGGACTATAGCCACCGTGTTTGCTGTAAGCGCTTCTTTTGCCGCATCTACTCCCATTTCTTGCAATATTATAGGGACAGGGACAGTTTCCCGGATAGTTTAAAATTGACTCTTGAATAATTCTTTCTTTAATTTCGTTGTCTGTCAAAGCAAATACGAAATTATTAGTAACAAATAAACTTAAGACTATGACTGACAGAATTTTAATTAATTCTTTCATTAGAAATATGGTTCCTCCATGTTTAATAGAGGAACTATATCAATATTCATAAGATTTTTAATTCATAGAAATAATTAAACACATAGTATAAGATATACAACTACATCAAACGCTGTAGTATTTTTTTACATAATAACTCTTATTGGAGTAGTATACGCAGGGTGGATAAATGTTATTCTATTTGAGATTACAAGTCTAAGAAACTTTATCATAAACTTTTATCAACGCATCATTTATGAGATGGCTAATACTGACGTCTTCTTCTCTTGCAATTTTAGCTAATTTGCAATGTAAAGACTTTTTAACTCTAATACTAAGTCTACCATTACAATCTTCTTCGGAAACAGGTTCAGGAATTGTAATATTTTCTTCAAGGCAACCTTCTATATAAGTTTCTAAGGCTTCATTAATGTTTTTAACAGCTTCTATCATATCATCACCGTGGGAATAACAAGATAAACCTTTAACTCTTGCATAAAAACCACCTTCAGGAGCTTTCTCCAGTTCAAATTCCCATGGTAAATTCATATAATAATTTAGATCTTTGTTCATTATATTCTCCTTTTTTAGAGTTAAAAGATTATGTTTCCCAGGCTCTGATAATATCTTCTACTGCTTTTGGATCAACTGGCCTGTGTTTTGCAATTACTATCATTTTTTGACCTTTAAAGAATTTGAAATGTGAGCCTTTGCCTTCTTTCATTGTGTAGCATTTGAATTCAAGAACTTTTTGACAATCTTCAAATGTATGACCATATTTGGTTCTTTTCATCCTGTCTATAATTTTTTCTACTTTGTTCATTTCAACTCCCATTTTTCATATTGTCATTATATAGCATGACAATATGAATGTCAATATATATAATGACAACTTTATAAAAATCATAGAAATTTCTTAACATCGAATATCTTTGATAAAATATAATAAAAGGAATATTGCATGGAAAATAATTCTCCAAAAGGAAATATATTTGTAATTTCAGGGCCATCCGGCGTTGGGAAAGGGACATTGCTTAAAATGCTCCTGGCCAAACATACTGAAATATCTCTTTCTATATCGGCTACAACCCGAAGTCCTCGACAGGATGAAGTTGATGGGGTGAATTATTTCTTTGTTTCAAAAGAGAAGTTTCAAGAATCAATTGAAAAAGGTGAATTTCTGGAATGGGCAAAGTTCGCTGATAACTATTACGGAACTTATAAAAAAACTGTTGAAAATGCTCTTTCAAAAGGTATAAATATAGCTCTTGAAATCGAAGTTCAAGGCGCAATGCAGATTAAGGAAAAAATGCCCGAAGCAATCCTGATATTTATTTCTCCTCCATCAATAGATGAGCTGAAATCACGATTAACATGCAGAAATACCGAAACAGAAGAAGTTATTCAAAAAAGGCTCTCTATAGTGGAAAGCGAATTTAAAAAGAGAAAATATTTCGATCATGAGATAATTAACGATGACTTAAACAAGGCGCTTGAAGAATTGGAAAATACTATTTTAGCCCAGGGAGCTAATAAAAAATAATGGTTTTATCTGGAAAGAAAATATTAGTCGGCATTACAGGCGGAATTGCTGCTTACAAAACATGCGAGCTTATCAGGCTTCTTATAAAAGCAGGAGCTGAAGTTAAAGCTGTCATGACTCCTTCTGCAAAAGAATTTGTAACAGAAACAACTATTAGAACCCTGACAAGAAATCAGGTTTATATTGAGCAGTTCCCTGTGAGAAACTGGCAGCCTGAGCATATCAGCCTTGCAGACAGTTCTGATTTATTTATCATAGCTCCTGCTTCTGCCAACACAATAGGAAAAATTGCAAACGGCATATGCGATAATCTTTTAACTTCTCTCGTTACTGCATTTAAAAAACCTGTCATTCTTGCTCCTGCTATGAACTGCAACATGTGGGAAAGTCATTTCGTTCAAAAAAATGTTGCTGCTCTTAAGAAAGCAGGATTTTGTATCGTTCCTCCTGAAAGCGGAGAGCTTGCCTGCGGCTATGAAGGCACAGGAAGAATGGCTTCTGTTGACAAAATATTTAATTTTGTAGAAGAAGCCCTTCACTTAGAACCGAATTTAAAAGGTAAGAAAATAATAATTACAGCAGGCGGAACAAAAGAACCTATCGACCCTGTAAGATTTATCGGAAACCGCAGCTCAGGCAAAATGGGAATAGCTCTTGCTGATGCTGCTTTTGAATCAGGAGCTGAAGTCAGTCTTATTACTACTGTCGATATTAATAAAGCTTATAAAGTGACGAAAGTCGATACAGCTCTTGAAATGCTGGAAGCTACAAAAAAAGGATTCGTTGAGTCTGATATTCTAATTATGGTCGCCGCAGTGGCTGATTACAGGCCTAAAACAGTTGCAGAGCAGAAGATCAAAAAAGAGAATTCAGATTCGTTAACTTTGGAACTAGTTAAAAATCCTGATATTTTAATGGAAATTTCTAAAATTAAAAAACCAGAGCAGACTGTGGTAGGTTTTTGCGCTGAAAGCGAAAATCTTTTTGACAATGCATTAAAGAAACTTAAAGAAAAAAATCTTGATTATATAGTAGCTAACGATATTTCTGATCCTGAAATAGGGTTTAACAGCGATTATAATGCCGTTACTCTGATAGATAAAAACAAAGAAGCAGTTGATTTTGTGCCAATGCCCAAAAAAAATATTGCAAAGCTGATCTTAAAAGGGATAGTCGATGACTAAGTGCAGTGAAATAATTAAAAAAATTGAAAACTTTGCTCCTCCATCTCTGGC
>JAQVCB010000117.1 GCA_028689995.1 Candidatus Gastranaerophilales bacterium | reverse complement strand
ATGCCTAAATTCCAAAAATTAGGCGATTTTTTGTTTAATTTTTGATAAAAACAAGTAAATATTTTGAAAATTATGGCAAATCAAGTCAAATTCTTACAAATTATTTGCTTGTGCAATGGTCTCAATAAATGATCAAGAAAATAAAAGTTTAAGACAAATTGAGGTCTTATATAACAGGTTTTATCAGGAAAACATGCAATCTTTGCATAAGGTTCATAGTGGAGAAGAAAGTTATAGTCCGTTCTGGATGGAAAATAAGACATTTGATGATAACCTTATATCAGATTTTTGGATTAAAAAGCTTAATCAAGATAAAAATACGTCAGACCTTAATAAAGCACTAAGAAGCGTATCTGAAGATCAAATAAATAATTTAAAAAAAGAAACAATTATCTGTTGGTTTGAAAAAATATTTCCCAAACACAAAGATGAATCGGCAGTAGATAATCAAATTATGTTTGATAATGTAAATTATTCAAAACAATTGGATCCGGGATTAAAAAAAGTCCTAAATAATTATAAAGAAAATAGGGCATTTTGTGAGTTAATGTCGTTAGAAGAATCATTATATGGGGAAAATACAGTTCTATTTGAAGAAAATGCATCAAAAACATTAAGAGATATTTTAAGGAAAGAAAAAGAAATAACAGAAAAATTTAATAAAAATCTCCTAAATCCTATCTTAAACTTTAATAGTACGCCTGAAGAAAAACAAAAAGCTTGTGAAATAATGTTCCTATTTCTTGATAAAAAGCTTAAAACAGACTCAACAGAAGAAGCTAAAGAAACACTTGAAGCTATTGATGAATTTAAAAATGCTTGTAAAAAGGGGTATGAAAGAAAAAATATAGGCGACACCAAGGAAAGTTGGATTAAACTATATAAGATAACTAATGAATACTGGTTTAAAAATTATTTTCCTAAATTAATGGAAGGTGAAGTAGAAAAAATGCTTTTTGTTGAAAAAGCATTTGTAAAAAAACCTGAATTAAGAAGCATAAAATCTTTAAATGGTTTTACTTTGGATCAAAAGTATTTTGTTGCAAAGTATTATGAAAATCAAAAACATAACTTTGATAAAGATGATCCGATGGAAAAGATTTTAACAGACAGAACTATATTAGATAAAGCTCAAATTATTGATGAAATGATTAAGAAAGAAAAAGTTGATACTGATATTTTCTCATCATTAGTTAACGAAATGAGTGACATTATAAAATACCAGATAGGTACTGATAAACTTGAAACTTATAAAATAGGCGGAAGAAATAAGGAAGAAGAAACTGATTTACTAAGCCTGTATCTTCAAACAACGGGACAAAACAGCATTTTATTGTACCCGGGTGCAAAAGCTAAAAAAATTGAGTCTTTAGAAAAAATTCCGGAAGAAGAATTTATTTTAATTGCAGATAAATTAAAAAGAGATTGGAAAAATATATATCTCCCTGCAAAAACCGATAAAGAAGTTGAATTGCAATCTTATAAGTCAAGTACACACGTTCAGATGCTTGATGAACTCAAGAAAGTAAATATAAATCTGGATGATATTAAGCTTAAGTTGGACAATATTACAATAAACATAGTTGATGCAGTTGGAAAACTGGATAATATATATTTAAAATTTGATGATTTAGAAAAATCCATTTCAAGTATGCAGCAACAGTCTCACTTAAAGCTTGAATCAATGCAAGATGGACTTGATAATCTTTCTCCTGAAGAATCAAGAGAACTGCTTAAAGCCTGGAAAGAGCAAGGAGGAAAACTTACAGAAATATTTATTAAAAATACCAAGGATGAACCAACTAAAAAGATGTTTAGCGATTTAAATAAATCTATTAATAATGCTAATAATCCACGTGATATTGTAAATGCTCTACAAAATTATTTACCGATATCAATATCTTCAAATTTAGTTGGGCAATTTTTTAATAAAGTCAAAAATAACTCTCATAATCTTTTAGGTCATACATCTGGAGCAATGGCATTACAGGCACCGACTGAAATCGCAGTACAAAATTTAGACGATTTAATTAGTCCAGAGGCACAAAGAATATTTGCAGACTTTACGCAAGGTTCAGTTATGGGAGGTACTGCCGCAGGTTTGCATGAAGTTTTAGATCCAGATGTAGTAAACTCTTCTTTAGCAGGAGCGGCTGGTACAACTACTGCTATTGTTGGGGCTAAAGCAGTTGGAGCAGCAGGTGGAATAAAAGCATTAGGCGCAAGTCTTATGACTCCTCAAACAGCTGCAATTGCACTTTTCGTTGCAAGTTTATACAGCATATATAGAGGTAACAAGTTAAATCAACAATTCACTGATATGTATTTTGGCGAATAGATTTCTATTAAAGATGTAAATAATTATTAACTTTATCGTCACAAATTGGCAACATATAATTTTTAGAAGCTTTTATGCATAGGAATGGTTTTATGACTAAAGAGGTAAAAAAATGATAAACTTAACCGTTAGAACAAGAAATGATGTATTGCTCAGCAATTCATTTCCACAAAATGCAAACAGCAATTTAAATAGTAAAAATAATGTTTTATTAGATTCTGACAATAAATCTAATACCAAATTACCATCATATTCAGGCTCATATTATATAAAAAATTTTAATAAAAATAATCAAGTACCATTTCAAGGTGTTATCAGTACATATAATAGGGATTGGGTAGATTGGGATCCTGATAAGAGAGCTGAAGAGATTACAGCTGAAGCCCAAAGAAAGATAAATAATTTAAAGTGGTGGGAGAAACTTCTCTACGGAATGGACGATGACATACGAAGTGAAGCTCGACGAGTCTATGAAAGAGAAGAGTCTGTTTCTCGAGCAGTTCTCAAGGAAAAACTGAAATTAAAAAACGAAATTGATGAAATTAACAAAAAAGCAAAAAAGAATGAAGTTGATTTGGCTGAAATAGAGCAAAAAAAAGCCAGATTAGCTGACTTGGAAGCAATTGAGGAAGAAAATGAAAAATTTCATACTGTTCAGCCTGGTGCCGGCTGGGACAGAATTGGAGGATATAAAAAAGAACAAGATATTCTGGCTAAAGAGTTTATTCTTCAATTAGCAATGGAAAGGCAAGAAAAACCTTATAATTTTCCCCATGCGATTCTTTTCTATGGACCGATAGGTAATGGTAAAACAACTTTTGCAACTGCTCTGGCAGAACAAACCAAATGTAAGTTGGTACCACTAGATCCAACTGTAAATAGCTTTGAAACAGAAATAAGGGAAGAATTAGAGGAAGCAAAAAAAAGGTATTTAAATGAAGATAAAAAAAGGACAATAATATTAATTAATGAAGCAAATAAATTTCTTTCAGATAAGCCAGCCAATGAAGATAATATTGATTTTATGAAAAGTGTTCTAGATTCTTGCGCTCAAGCTCCAAATCCTGATAATAAATTTGCAAGTGGTGTAAGTTTCTTTTTTACAACGAATCATCCTTTAAAAATTTCTGATGAAATTAGAAGAGATGGAAGATGTGGAACCATCGTTTCACTTGATCCGCCGGAAGGACAAAATGCAAAAGATGTTTTTGCTCATTATATTAAAAAAGCTATTGATGATGATAAAGATGTAAACTATGATGAACTTGTTGAAAATCTTATGAGAGTCAGGCCTGATGCTGCTTATAGCAATGACAAAATAAAAAGTATCGTATTAAAAGCCAGCAGAGATTATCAAAAAGATAAGAATACTCCTCTTCAGAAACATCTACTAAATTCAATACAAAATAATTCGCCTGATATTAAAGGAGAACGCTTAATAGAATATCAAGAAACTTTAACAGAATTCATACCAAGAAATAAGCAAGATTAGCCTTATAAATTAAATTATATCTAATTAACAGGATAAAAGGTTTAAAAATATGAATATAAAAACTCATTCAGATATAAAAAACAGTACCGGTTACGTTATGAACAAAGGAAAAAACAATTTTAAAAATTCTCAAATATGCTTTAAAAATGAGAATACGTGTCAAAAAGATATTATTTCATTTCAAGGCAATACCTTTTTTAAAAATACAATGGGAAATATCGGTAAAGCAACCGGTAATATAATAGGATCAGGATTCGATAAAATCGTAGATTTAGGAGATGGTATTACAAGAAGTGTCAAAAGGAAATTTTTAGGTGGAGAATATTCTTCCGATGAGTTATTAAATCAAATAAAAGGCCGTACATCAAATTCTGATATTTATGAAACAAAAATTAAATTATCTGAGACACATGTTGAAAAGCCTTCTGCGAATATTTCAGGATTGCCGACAAAGCAAAAATTGGTTACCGAACAAAAACCGATTATTGAAACAAAAATTGAAAAATCTATTATTGTGGAACAACCAAAAGTTGTTTTTCCAAAAACTGAATTCAGTTTTGATTTCGAAAAATTAAAACTGACGCTTGACGAAGTGGATACAGTAACTCCTGAATGGATAGAAGATAATCCAGAAGAAGCAGAAAATATTTTAAGGGCATTTAAATTAAATACTAAAGGCTTAGATTCTGATTTAAAAGATCCTGAGATTCAGACAAATTTAATTAATGGAATGTTAAAAGACAAGGATGCTTTTCTACGAAGAGTTGAACAGATTTCTAATATAGAAAAAAGTAAATATTTGGAACAAGTAGCAAAATTTGCCAATCATACAGATAAAGAACTTGCAATAAAGGGATTAAAAGCAATAGCAGAATACGGGAATCCAGAACGTGTGGATAAACTTGGTACGTATCTTTCAGAAAACGACCCTGAATTAATAAGAGAATTTGTTAATGCTGTTGGCAAAGCCGGAGATCCGCAAAAACATTCCAGATGGATTACCAAGTTTTTAAGACGAGAAAATCATAATTATGATAATGAAACTTATGAAGCAATAGTAAAAGCACTTAAAGAAAAAGGAAGTCCTGAACACGTTGATTTATTAATTCCTCTTTTTGATAAGGTGGAAAAAGGAAATCATTATTTAACACGTTCATTGGCTTCTACTATAGGAAAACTAGGACAGCCTGAACATATAGAAAAATTAAAGCCATATTTAGATAATCTTGATCAGAATGTAAGAATAGCTATATGTACGATAATCGGTAAGATAGGAAAACCTGAACACGCAGATTTATTAATTCCAGGACTTTCGGATGAAAGTTTGAAAGTAAGAGCAGAAGCTACTAAATCCCTTAGAAATATAGGAAAGCCTGAACACGTAGATTTAATAATTCCTAATCTAAATGTAGATGTTTCAACAAGTTCAGGAGAAGATACATTAGCAGAATCAATAAAAACCATAGGGGAGCTTGGAAACTCTGGACATATTGAATTAATTAAGTCTTTTCTTAATCATAAATATAATGGCATCAAAAAATATGCAGAAGATGCTGCTAGAAAATTAACTGATAAAGCTTAGGGATAAAAGAAGATATAAAAGGGAATTATATGCCAAGTGATTTTGATAAAACATTTCAAAATTTTAGAACATCTGCATATATTCCCAATGTACCTGCAAATGTTCCAGTAGCTGTTAATATTCCCAATAATATATCTTCAAATAATATTTTATCAAGTCAACCTCAATCAGATATTTTGCAAAAAAACAGTTCTGACAATAAAAATAAACTAATAATAGGATCATTAATAGGAATTACAGTACTTTCTGTTATCGGGATGATAGTTTTGTGGAAAAAAGGAAAGGCTAAACCAGATTCAAATTTACAGGAAGAAACCGCAAATATTTTAAAATCCGCACAAGATGAGGCAGAAAAAATCAAAAAATCTGCGTTAGATGAAGTTCAAAATTTAGTAGATTCAGCTGCAAAAACAATTGATTCAATGGAGAAAAAAGCTCAACTAATGCTTCACAAAGGAAGAAAACTTGGTGAAATAAAAACTCCAGAAGATATCGATAAACATATAAAAAATTTCTTGAACGATGATAACGTATTAGTTAAACAAGCTGCAATTGAAGTTATTGGAACACATGGTAATAAAAAACATCTTAAACTTGTCGAAAAATTTTTATCTGGTGAACATATAAAGCTTCAAAATGCAGCCATTGAAACTATTGGAAAAATTGGAGAACCTGAACAGGTTGATTTGTTAGTTCCATTTTTAACACAAGGAAGTACCGAAAAACCGGAATTGCAAAAAGCTGCTTTATATGCATTGTCTAACAAAATAGGATCATCTCAACATATTGATTTAATTAAACATTTTTTGAACAATAAATCCCCTGAGTTAAGAATGGCAGCTATAAATGTTATTGACAGTAAAGGGAAGCCAGAACATGTCGATTTATTATTGCCATCTTTAAAAGATAATGATAAACGTGTAGTAGAAGTTACAATATCTGCTATTGGAAACATTGGGACAAAATCCCATATAGAAGTATTAAAACCTTACTTAAATTACAATTCAACATCTGTAGCTATGGAAGCAGAAGATGCTATTAAAAAATTGACAGAAAAAATTTAGGGATAAGTTATTTATTAAGATAATTCAAGTTAATAACTCTTAAAATTGTAAATTTAACTAGCAACTTTTTATTGTTTTTGGATTTAATATACATGTTTCGCACATAAAATTATAGTTAAGAGAATTATATGATTAATATAGGAATGTCAAATTATACAGCAAATAATAGCAACAATATGACTTATAGAAAGCAATATTTTGTTGCCAATTCTCTCAGTTTTAAATCTGGTCAAGATACAATTCAAGAAAGCTCTAACAAGCCAATTAATCCGTTTGTTCTTCAATTTGTTGAAAATATTAAACAGAAAAGATTAATGTCCGAGGGATCAAAAGTAAATACTGCTGATCTGCCAAAACAGGATAAAAATATTCATGAAAAATATAAGAATGACCAGAATTTTATTGAGTTATTACAAAACAAATATTTTAATGGTGAAAATGGCAGTAAAGAACTTTTAGGGATAATAAATAATCTTGAGAAATCCAAAATTGCAGTTGATGAAAGAACTCAAAGATTGGAAAAGCATTATAATGATGCTAAAAAGAAGGGTATTTTGGTTGATTACATTAATTTCCCCGTTGAAATAACAATAGATGACTGCCTGAGATATTTGAATAAATTTTTAAAATCTGATGAATATGATGAAAATATGAAAAATAAAGTAATTGAGCAGTCTTCAAATATTCAGCTTTTCAATCTGACTTTAAGAAATTTTGAAGATAATCCCGATAAATTAAAAAAAGATTTAGCTGATTTTGATAATATTACACCACTTTATAAACAATACGGTTCTTAGTCTGTTTAAAAATTCTTGCCGACTTCCTTGTAAATTTATCAATCAGTTTTAACTAATTCTTGAGGTGCTTATTTCTATTGAATTTGAATAGAATCAAATTGAACTCAATAAAAATACTATAAAGTGTACTGAATTGTCTAGACAGGTTTTTTAGAAAAGTATTTCGCATTAGGTTAAAACTAACTCCTTATCAATATTTTTTCCTCTAGTAACAATGTTGTAATAGATTTCATCTGGTGTTTTGT
>JAQVCB010000116.1 GCA_028689995.1 Candidatus Gastranaerophilales bacterium | reverse complement strand
AAAATAATATCTTTAATCAAGTGGCATTTTGCCTGGAATATTGATGAAAAATATATTATGAAAAATCAGCTTTCGAAAAGTAATATAAAACGAAAAGAAAAAGGAATCTGGCAAAGAAGATACTACGAACACACAATAAGAAATGAAGAAAGCTTGTATAAACATCTTGATTACATACATTTTAATTCTGTAAAACATAACTGTATTCATAATGTGAAAGATTGGGAGTTTTCATCGTTTCATAAATTTGTTAACAAAGGTTTTTACGATATAAATTGGGGTAATATGGAGAATATTAAACATATTCAAGATTTAGAGTTGGAATAATCTTATTGGCAATTAGATTGGTGGAGAGTCTTTAGACTCTCCACCCTACAGTTTATCTACTTCTTTGTCCACGCTCAATAAAGCTCATTATAGACAGATTAATAAATAAATTTGTATAATAGTTAAATCAAAGATTTGAACAGGAGTAGGATTATGAATGAAGATAACAATTTAATTTCTTTAGAAGGATGTCTTAATGATGGTGAATATATTACACGAGCATATTTCTGCAAAGAATATACTAAAAATGATAAAAAAGAATATGCTATATCTGATAACCAATGGAATAGCTTGCTTGTACCCAATAACAAGGAGGCATATAAAGAATTCAAAGCAAATAAATATGATGAAAGTAAAGGTAAACGATATAAATATAGACCTTATTTTAAAGCTATTAAAATAGGAGTTGAGCCTGAGACTAAGAATATATTGACATTTATTATGTTTAATCCTTCAAAAACTCATCAGTATTCATTAGATGATACTGTTAATAATTGTATGACTTTAGCAAAAAATAACAGTTACGATGGATTTGAGGTTTTGAACTTACTGAATATTAGAAATCCTAAAATTGATAATATAAACATTTGTGATATTGATTCAAATAAAGATTGTACAATTAAACCTGAACCTATTTGCCAAAATGTTGTATTTGCTTGGGGAAGTAGGAATTTTTGCAAACGTGGGATGAATATTTTAAATATAAACTTGCAGAATTTTCTAAAGTATTGCAATAAAGATACAAAAATTTATACCTTAATTAAAAACATAACTCGCCATCCTGGTAGACAAGCTTGGAGAGGAAATAACGGGTTTAGAGCAGCAAAGTTACATGAATTCAAAGTAACAAGCTTTGATAAGTTAAAAATCTTTAAATGTGGAAATGTGGAAAAATAGAAAATCGTGTTTGTTTTAGATATTTAATTTTAAATTGAGAAATAGGTAAAAATATGCATGAAGAAAATAATAATTATTGTAGTAAATGCTGTAACCCCCTTTTGTATCCAGATAAACCTTGTACTAAATGCGGCTTTATAAGCGATAATATTATAAATGAAGAATTGAATATACCTGAATTAGATAATCCTACAAATATAAAGAAATGTCCTCATTGTTATGAAGATATTAATATTCATGCTAAAAAGTGCAAGCATTGCAATGCAACCTTTGTTCCGGAAAATGTAAAAGGCTGGAACTGGGGTGCTTTTTTCTTTACTTGGATATGGGGTATAGCAAATAACAGCTATTTAACATTATTCGTTCTTATTCCTGCGTTAAATTTTATATGGCCTATAGTTTGCGGTATAAAAGGTAACGAATGGGCTTGGCAAAATAGAAGATGGCAAAGTATAGAAAAATTCCAACAAACACAAAGATTATGGGCTAAATGGGCATTAGGTGTACTCTTGTTTTGTTTTTTGGGTAGTTTTTTTGGAATGCTGATGATATCATATATTTTTGTAAACAGCAATAACACCACTAATAATATTTCAAATAGCACATATTCAGCCAATCAAGGTTACTCAAAAAATAGTTCAAACAAAAACGTTACTAATAATTCTAATAATAACGAAGAAAATACAGCAAGCAATAATCAGGATTCATACACGCCTGAATATGATAATTATAGCGAAAAAGAACAAAACATAACTGAACAGCCTAAGCATATCGCAAGGGGAAAGCAAAAAAATGAGTTTAAAACAGATTCAAGCACAGATTTTGGCTATGAAAACACAGATAATAATGTTAGCAGCAACAATGATGCGGATATGAAGGAATATGTTCAGCGTTTGCAAAATAAAATAAATAATAACTGGGATAGAACAAGTGTTTATTATGCAGGAAAGGTTGTTATAGGCTTTAAGGTCTATACTGACGGGAAAATTTATGATATTAAAGTTATGGAATCGTCTGGTAATCAAGAATTAGAACAATCAGCACTTAACGCTGTCTCTTTTAGTAGTCCAGCAGAATCTCCCCCTGCCAAAATAAAGGGCTATATTAATCTGCCTTTCATTATTTCAAAGTAAAATCCAAATTTTGGAATTTATAAACAAGTTAAATTCAAGGGTTTTTAAATAATAGCAATAGGAAAGGGAATTTAAGTAAATGTAGGGTGGAGAGCCATTTGGCTCTCCACCCTTTGTTAATATTCAGTCCAATTAATTTCTACTAATTTTCAATATACTCTTTCAGCCTTCTGCTTCTATTCGGATGGCGAAGTTTTCTTAAGGCTTTTGCTTCAATTTGTCTGATTCTTTCTCTAGTTACGCCAAAGAGTTGGCCTACTTCTTCCAGAGTTCTTTGTCTTCCATCATCCATACCGAATCTTAGTCTTAATACATCTCTTTCTCTAGGCGAAAGACTGCTTAATACTTCAGCAAGATCTTCTCTAAGAAGTTCGTGAGCAACTGTCATAACAGGAGCATCAGCTTCTTTGTCTTCGATAAAATCGCCAAGTCTGCTGTCTTCTTCTTTTCCGATAGGAGTTTCAAGTGAAAGCGGTTCCTGAGCTACTTTAATAATTTCTCTAAGCTTGTTAATTGTAATACCCATAGCTTCTGAAAGTTCTTCTTCAGTAGGCTTACGGCTTAAATCCTGAGCCAACTTACGGGTAACTTTCTTTAACTTGTTGATAGTTTCAACCATATGCACAGGAATTCTGATTGTTCTTGCCTGATCAGCAATAGCTCTTGTGATAGCTTGTCTAATCCACCATGTTGCATATGTACTGAATTTATAACCTCTTTCATGGTCGAATTTTTCTGCTGCTCTGATTAAACCAAGATTACCTTCCTGAATGAGGTCAAGAAAAAGCATTCCACGACCTACATATTTTTTTGCAATACTTACAACCAAACGGAGATTAGCCTGAACAAGTTTTCTTTTTGCTATTTGTCCTTCATTTCCACCGCTTACAATTTTTCTAGCAAGTTCAATTTCTTCATCAGCTGTCAAAAGTTGAATTCTTCCGATTTCTCTAAGATACATTCTAACAGGATCATCTATTGTAACACCTTTTGGCGGTGTTAAATCAACAACATCTTCATCAACCTCAACATCTTTAACAATGACTTCTTCTTCATCATCATGATCCATAATGCTTATAGCAGCTGACCTTCCGAACAAACTGCTAATTTGATCATTTTCTACATCATCACTACTTGATAAAATTTCATCAATGCCGGAACGCCCTTTTTTTGCATATCTTTCCTGTTTATCGATGCTATCAATAATAACATCTTCATTATTTTTATTTCGGATTTTTTTAGTCATGTATTTTCTCCAATCTTACTTGACTCAGCTGAATTAACTCCTTAACCTTATACTGTAATTGAAGTGAAGATAATTCATCGTCTTTTCTAGCATAATACTCTGATCTTAGCTCGTCTTGCTCCCTTAGAGCCACATGTCTCTGAATATAAGTAATATTTTCTATAATATATTGTCTTATTAATTTATCGTTCAAACATTTCTTATCATCTAATGAGAAAATTACATCAGCAATGATTTGTTTTACTTCTTCGTTGTCTGCAAATTTTGTCAGCAACTCCTCAGTTAGCTCTTCAGCATAATCATTTCCACTGTGTTTTTTCTCGAATTTTTCAGTCAGTCTGATAATTTCCTGTCTTAATAATTCATAAGTCGGTTCTAGAAACATTACCTCCTTTAAATAATCATTTATACATAAAGTTGAAACATTTTCATTATTTATAAAGTACAAACCCAAAAGATTTTTTTGCGCTAAAATGTGTTTTTCTGAATTTTTAGTTACAATTTGCTTGAAATCAGCTCTGGATGGGATCGATTTTTGTAACGATTTCTTAACCTCAATTGAAAGTGATTCTTCATTAATCTCCAACCTTTCTGAAACTAATCTAATATATTCATCTCTTATGATTGCATTTTTTATCTCTGAAAGTATTGGTATAAGCTGTTTTGTCAGGTTAGCTTTATCCTGTGGACTTTGAATTTCACCTTTTGAATTTATTATCCTATTTATTTGATAATCTATCAAAAGGGGAGAGTTATTTACAAGCTTCTTATAAGCTTCTATTCCCTCATTTCTTATAAATTCGTCCGGATCTTTTCCTGTGTTTGTAGCGACAACTCTTATTTCACATGAAGATCTATTATTGATATCACCTGTCGACACAAAATTTTCATCAAACTGTTTTATATCTCCAAGTCCTGAAAATACTGACTTAATAATCTCAGCACCACGGCTTGTGGCATTAACACCAGCATCATCTGCATCGAATCCAAGATAAATGCGCCTTGAGTCCGTATACCTTGCTAACATTTTAATATGCTGTTCGGTCAACGCCGTACCTAATGTGGCAACCACATTGGTCAAGCCGTTCGCATGAGCAGTTATTACATCGAAGTAACCTTCCATTATAATTACGCTGTCAAGACTTCTAATACTGTCTTTTGCCTGATGCAAAGCAAATAAGCTTCTGCTTTTATTAAATACAACAGTATCAGGAGAATTCAGATATTTGGGATTTTGTGAATTATCAAGAGTTCTTGCTCCAAAAGCAATGATATTCCCTTTATCGTCCTGAATAGGAATCATTATTCGATTTCTAAATCTGTCCACATAACCATTTCCGCTTGTTCTTGCAGAAATAAGCCCTGCCTTGTCCAATAAGTCATAACTGACCTTTAAATTATCAATTAGATGATTTATGAGATCATCAGGCTGTTTTAAAGAATAACCGATGTTAAACTTCTGTATTATTTCTCTGTCTATATCTCTTTTAAATAAATACTCTTTGGCATGAATCCCTTCCGGGTTTTCCAGAAGTATTTTATTAAAATAGTTTGCTGTCTCTAGATTTATTTCATAAATCTTGTTTTTAAGCTCGGTTTTTTCAGAAGTCTGACCAAAAGCAGGAAGCTCAATCCCGAATTTATTAGCGAGGTCAGAAATAACTTCAAAAAAAGTGCTGTTATTAATTTTCATAAGAAAACTAATGGCATCTCCGCCTACTCCACATCCAAAACACTTAAATATACCTTTATCAGGATTTACAGAAAATGAAGGAGTCTTTTCACTATGAAAAGGACAGCATCCCCAATAATTTCTGCCTGATTTTTTTAATACCAAATGTTCTGAAACAACATCAACAATATCAAGACGATTCTTGATTTCAGAGACGGCATCATTATTCTGATTTGTATTTGCTACGTTGTATGCCATTAAATTTGTTTTTTCCTTATTACTAATGTAAATATCAAAACATCTGATTTTTCAAAATTGCCTTTTGCTTTAAAATAAACCTAAATGGGTTTCTTTAAGCTTTAAACTCCCTAAAATACACTATAGCCAGCACCACTCCAGGACAAGGGAACAAATAATTCAACATACTGTTGAATAGCAAACCTGTCTGTCATTCCGGCAATATAATCTGCAACAGACCTTTCTATCGGTTCATTATCCTGCCTAACAATGCTTTCAGTCGATTCATAATTGTTTATATAATATTTGTAAAGTTCTGAAACAATTCTTCTTGCTTTATGTTCTTCATTTTTTGCCGGAGAATCAATATAAACGTTTTCAAACATCCAGTCCCTGAGTTCATTCATTGAATCTTGAATTTTATCTGACATCAATATTTCATCTTTATCCAGACTATTTTGGATTATATCCATTACCATTGAAGTAATTCTTTCATTGGTACCGGCACCTAATAATCTTACACAATTTTCAGGAATATCTTCAGCCTTAATTATTTCTGCTCTAATCGCATCATCAATATCATGATTTAAATAAGCTATTCTATCAGATATTTTAACTATCTGTCCTTCCATGGTAAAAGGTTTTATCTTTCCTGTATGGTTTAAAATACCATCAATAGTCTCAGAAGTAAGATTCAAATCTTCAATAATACTTATAACTCTGACACTTTGCTCATTATGTCTGAACCCACCCGGCATCAACTCATTCAAAACTTCTTCTCCCGAATGACCAAAAGGAGTGTGACCTAAGTCATGCCCAAGCGCAATAGCTTCAGTTAAATCTTCATTAAGCCTGAGTGCTCGTGCGATAGTTCTTGATATCTGTGAAACTTCAAGTGTATGTGTAATTCTAGTTCTGTAATGATCGCCTTTTGGCGAAATAAATACCTGAGTCTTATGCTTTAATCTTCTAAATGCTTTACTATGTAAAATTCTGTCACGATCACGCTGAAATTCAGTTCTTATTGCACATGGCAATTCTTCTCTTTTTCTACCCAATGAACACTCACTCTTTGTGGAAAAAGAGCTTAAATACGTTTCTTCAAATTTTAACTGCTGCAATTTAATATCAGTTAAATTACTTATCATCTCAACAGCCAACCTCTTAATAATATAAAATCACATGGATTGAGATGCTGCCTCCACTGTTTAGCGCAAATTTTCAGTTTTTAAATATTGTTTATATTTTTTAGATAAAAAATATATTTTAAATGTATTTAATAAATAAACATAATTTTTTACAAGATGAGACATTATATCAGATAAGTATAAATAATTCATTAATTATACAAAGTTTATATTTCTTAACAATTCTTATTTATAAATGCCATCTTGTTTTTAGCTCATCTTAAAGTAAATTAATAAAAAAATTTTAAAAATTATCAAAGTTTTTTTTAAATCGTCCGATATAAATAATAAGTGATAGTAAAAATACTCTCACAGGGAGTAAGCTTTTAAAAAAAATCAATAAACAAGTAGTTTAAAATCTATATAAATGAACGATTTAGCTTTATTTCCCTCCTCTCAAATAAACTCTACAGTCACTTATCGTCAAGTTAGGGATATTAGATTAAGGAAGTTCCAATATGGCAATCAAAGGAAATACCGGAGGAAGATCGTTGATAGACGAAAAACCTTTAATTGAAAATGATCCGCTAGAAGCGATATTTGCTCTCAATCTTGGTGATTTTTTAACAGAGCATTTGATTTCTACGGATTTAATGTCAAAAATCAACACTTCTGTACATGATAAAATTACAAGGTTAAAAAATCAGCTTAAAGAATTGATATCAATTTATTCACTTGATAAAACTCTTACTATATTGGGATTTGATAGTGAAGATGATTTTGTTATTTATAATTCTATAGCAAAAACCATTACTCAAATGCTGGAAGTAAATGCCTGTCATATATATTTGAATCCTGAATATATTCACGGCATGAAAAAAATTGAAAATCATGATCTGATATTAATGGGCAGCTCATTTGAAAATCTTGACAAAAATTTATTGAAAA
>JAQVCB010000115.1 GCA_028689995.1 Candidatus Gastranaerophilales bacterium | reverse complement strand
TATATCAGACATCCTCCTTTATGTTTGAAGATTCTCAGGATGCTGCTGCTCTTTTTAATCTTGAAAAAGAAGGCAATATCTATACAAGAATCTCAAATCCCACAACTGATATACTTGAAAAACGTATCGCTCTCCTTGAAGGTGGCGTTGGTGCTCTTGCAACCGCTTCAGGTATGGCCGCAATTACCATTGCCTGTTTAAATATATTGGAAAATGGAGATGAGATGGTTGCATCTTCAGCTCTTTACGGTGGAACATATACATTATTTTCTTCAACATTCGCTAAATTAGGTATAAAAGTTAATTTCGTCAATTCAGACAATCCCGAAGATTTTGAAAAAGCTGTTACAGATAAAACAAAACTGATCTATACAGAAAGCATAGGAAATCCAAAGCTTAATATTCCTGATTTTAAAAAACTTGCTGATGTCGCCCATAAACATGGTATTCCACTTATTTTAGACAGTACTGTGGCAACACCTTATCTTCTTAATCCTTTTGATTTTGGCGTAGATATTGTCATTCATTCAGCTACAAAATTTCTCGGAGGACATGGAACTTCTCTTGGAGGTGTGATTGTAGATTCAGGAAAATTCAACTGGTCTGCTTCAGGTAAATTCCCGGGTCTAACTCAGCCTGATCCAAGCTACCATGGCATGGTTTATACCGAGGCATGCAAAGAAAAAGCATACATAACGAAGGCAAGAAATCAGCTTTTAAGAGATTTAGGATCGGTTATGAGTCCTTTTAACGCATTTTTAATTTTGCAGGGAATAGAGACTCTGCATCTTAGAATGCCAAGACACTGCGAGAACGCTCTTAAGGTTGCAGAATTTCTTAAAGGACATAAATGTGTAAGCTGGGTTAATTACCCCGGTTTAAAAGACAGCCCTTATTATAGTTTAGCCCAGGAATACATGCCAAAAGGGCAGGGCTCTCTTATCGGATTTGGTATAAAAGGCGGTAAAGAAGCAGGCATTAAATTTATAGATAACGTAAAACTTCTATCCCATCTTGCAAATATTGGCGACGCCAAGTCGCTTGTAATTCATCCTGCCAGTACAACCCACCAGCAGCTGTCTAGTGAAGAAAGAACAGCTTCAGGTGTAACAGAAGACTTTATAAGATTATCTATCGGCATAGAGGATGTGAATGATATTATAAAAGATATGGATCAGGCATTAACCAAATCAAGATAAATCTAGAGATATTAAACTAAAACGAGTTTATATTTCCGAAGGCTCATCGCCTCCGAAAATAACGCTCCTACTACAGAATACCACATTTTGTTTGCTGTTAAAATCCCAAATTCATTTTTGAAGTGGTATAAACCTGAATAAAGAATATATTTTGATATAATCCGTTGATAGTAATATAGTAAATAGTGATATAAAAATAAATAAGATGACCGTGTCATCCTGAATTTATTTCAGGATCTTATAAATCCAGAGATGCTGAAACCAGTTCAGCATGACAGCAAGAGGATAATAATTATGGATATAAAGCAAAAAAATTCATCAATAAACGATTCAGTCGGTATTGTTGAAACTAAATATTATATATATCCCGATAAAATCAAGCTTGAAAGCGGGATTGAATTTGGACCTGTCACTATAGCCTATGAAACATACGGTCAACTGAACAAAGAGGCTAATAATGCTATTTTGTTATTGCATGCTCTTTCAGGAGATGCGCATGTAGCAGGCTATAATTCACCTGAAGACAAAAAACCCGGTTGGTGGGACAGCATGGTCGGTCCAAACAAGGCATTCGATACAAATAAATATTTTATAGTATGTTCAAACATTCTGGGCGGATGCAAAGGCACAACAGGACCTTCTTCAGTTAATCCTGAAACAGGAAAACCTTATGCACTTGGTTTTCCTGTAATTACGATAGAAGATATGGTTAAAGTTCAAAAATTATTGATAGATCATCTTGGTGTTAACAGTCTTCTAAGTGTTGCAGGCGGGTCAATGGGCGGTATGCAGGCAATGGAATGGGTTATTCATTACCCTGAATTTGTAAAATCTGCAATTGTTATTGCCTCCACAAGCAAGCTTTCAGCGCAGGGTATAGCCTTTAATGCAGTCGGCAGAACTGCAATAATTTCCGATTTAAACTGGAATAACGGTAATTACTACGAAAGCGAACCTCCTGCCAATGGTTTATCCATAGCCCGTATGATCGGGCATATTACATATTTAAGCGAAGAATCCATGCATAAAAAATTTGGAAGGAAATTGCAGGATAAAACAAGCCCAGATTACAATTTCAATGTAGATTTTCAGGTAGAAAGCTACTTACAACATCAGGGGCAGAGTTTTGTCGATCGTTTTGATGCAAACAGTTATCTTTATATAACAAAAGCAATGGACTATTTTGATCTTCCTTCTAAATACGGTTCATTAGCACTTGCTTTCAGGCAAATAAAATCAAAATTTCTGGTTGTATCTTTTTCATCAGACTGGCTGTTTCCTCCTGATCAGTCAAAAGATGTTGTAAAAGCTTTGATGAACGTTGATAAAGATGTTGCATACTGTGCCATAGAATCAAACTGCGGTCATGATGCTTTCCTGATAGAAAAAGACCATCAGACAAGGATTATAAACAGTTTCTTAAAAGATATATTTAAAGGATAGGTAATAATGAAAAGCCATTATGCAGAATCCAGAGGACTTCATTTAAATTATAAAATCATTTTAAACCTCATAGAAAAAGATTCAAAGGTACTGGATCTGGGATGCGGTTCAGGTGAACTTCTGAAAATGCTCAAAGAAAATAAAAATGTCCGTGGTAGAGGTGTTGAAATAAGTGAAATCAATGTTGTGAAGTGCATTGAAAACGGTGTTTCCGTGTTTCAGGGAGATATTGACGAAGGGTTAAATGAATATCAGGATAAATCGTATGATTATGTAATTCTGAATCAGACTCTTCAATGTACACACAGGCCTGATTACGTTATTCAGGAAATGCTCAGGGTAGGAAAAAAAGTTGTAATCAGTTTTCCGAATTTTGCTTATTGGAGAGTAAGATTCCACCTGTTTTTCAGGGGAACAATGCCCAAATCAAAAGTTTTGCCGTTTGAATGGTTTGATACTCCAAATATTCACCTTTTAACCATTAAGGATTTCAGGGAATTTTGCAGCGTAAGGGATATTTCTATTGAAAAAGAAATACTAACGATAAGAGCTTCAGTAAAAAATGACATTTTAAATAAAATACTGTCAAATTTTTTCACAGAGGAAGTAACTTTTGTCGTGTCAAAGGAATAGTTTAGTAAGAGTTAATTAAGGTTTAATGAGTAAAGAATGGATACAGTAAGCAATATAGATAAAATTTCAGGGAATATTGCCGATGTTTTGAATAACCGTATATTTTCTGGAACACTAGAAATCATAAATGGCATAATTGTTAATATCACTGAAGATAAAGAAAAATATGAAAACTATATAATTCCCGGTCTTATTGATTCTCATATTCATATAGAAAGCTCTATGCTTATTCCTTCTGAATTTGCAAGAATAGCACCGGTACATGGAACTGTGGCGGTCGTTGCCGATCCTCATGAGATTGCAAATGTGCTGGGAGTTGACGGAATTAAATTTATGATTGAAAACGGCAAAAGTGTGCCGTTTAAATTTTATTTTGAAGCCCCTTCCTGCGTTCCTGCAACTGCATTTGAAACATCGGGAGCCAATATTGATGCAGACCAGATAGAAGAGCTTTTAAAAGAGCCTGAAATAATTGCTCTCGGTGAAATGATGAATGTTCCGGGAGTGCTGTCAGATGATCCACAGGTAATGGGGAAAATAGAAGCTGCAAAAAAATACGGGAAACCAATTGACGGGCATGCACCTGATCTAAGGGGTGATAACCTTAAAAAATACATAAATGCAGGAATATCCACAGATCACGAGTGTTACGAAAAAGAAGAAGCGATGGAAAAGATTAAACTCGGGATGAAAATACTCATAAGAGAAGGTTCTGCCGCAAAAGATTTTGATGCTTTGAGCAGCTTGATAGAAGAATACCCTGATTTTTGTATGTTTGCAAGTGATGACAAGCATCCTAACGATCTGGTAAAAGGCCACATTAATTTAATGGTAAAAAAGGCTTTGGAATTAGGTTATGACAAAATGAAAGTGCTTCAGTGCGCATGCGTTAATCCTGTAAAACACTATAAACTTGATACAGGGCTGCTTCAAAAAGGAGATAAGGCTGATTTTATCGTAATAGACAGTTTTGAAAATTTTAATATCCTGAAAACCGTGATTTATGGAAAAATTGTTTCAGAAAACGGTTGGTCCCTGATTCCAAAAGTAAAGACCACTTTTATTAATAATTTTCAGGCAGAGCTTAAAAAGCCCGAAGATTTTATAATTAAGTATACGGGCAAAAAGATTAATATAATTGAAGCGCTAAATGGCTTACTGGTTACAAACAGGTTAATTATTGCCCCAAAAGTTTCAGATAATCATATAATCTCAGATACTGACAGGGATATACTCAAAATAGCTGTTATAAACCGCTATAAAGACAGCACTCCTTCCGTTGCTCTTGTTAAGAATTTCGGCTTTAAAAAAGGTGCAATCGCTTCATCAGTAGCTCATGATTCGCACAATATCATTGCAGTCGGGGTCTCTGATGAAGATTTAGCTAATGCAGTCAACCTTGTCATAAAAAACAAAGGCGGTCTTTCGGTTGTTCATGAAGATTTTGAAATGTCCCTGCCGCTCCCTGTTGCAGGTCTTATGACTGATATCGGAGCTTACAAGGTTGCAGAGAATTATACAAACATTGAAAAAGAAGCAAAAAAATTAGGATCAAACCTTGACGATCCCTTCATGACATTATCCTTCATGGCCCTTCTTGTAATACCCGACCTAAAAATCAGCGATAAAGGACTTTTTGATGTGAACAAGTTTAAGTTTATTGGGATTGATGAACCGTAAGATAAATTTTTTATTAATATTCATATTAATAAAAAATTTGTAAATACTATATCACAGTAGAAAGTAAGTTTTTAACGGTTTCTTTTGTGCTCCAGCTTATTCTGGCGGGCAAGTGCCAGTAAGCTGTGTTCAGTCAAAGGGGCTCGCCCCCTTGAAATCCCCACCTGTGTTACTTTTTTGTGTCATGCCGAGCGAAGTCGAGGCATCTTGCCAACTTTATAAATTACTTCTGAATTAGTAAGATCTTTCGACTCCGCTATCGCATCGCTCAAGATAACATTCTAAATATTTTTGTTCCGAATAATCTTTAAAATTCTCCTTTAATAGAAATTCTTTTGTGGTATAGCCTCATTATCCTGGATATTATGAAATTATAGGCATGGGTGCTGAAAAATAATGTTTTTTTGAATAAAAGATGTATTTAACCTAAAATCGTAATAATATAAAAGATTATTAGAACCTGGAAATTTAGTTTTAAAATAATGAACATAAAAGATTATCAAATTTTTCAGAAGGCAGGTACCTTTTTAGAAGAAATAGCAAGAAGCGAAATCATAATTCAGGCATTATTTGTTGGGATAATATCAGGAGTTCTGGTTGTTTTATTTAAGGTTTGTATAACAGACCTATTTAATTTTATTCAGGGGTTGATTAAAAATTTAACTATTTATGAGCGTTTAATAATTTTTCCATTAATTACCACTCTTGGTGGATTAATATCAGGTCTTCTGGTTTTTAAAATTGCTCCTGAAACAAGAGGTAGCGGTATCCCATATGTAAAATTAACTCTTGCCAGAATAGGAAAAGGGACTAGAATTAGAAGTATTCTTGTTAAATTTTTTGCCGGCATTGTTGGTATTGGAACAGGACTTTCTTTGGGTAGGGAAGGTCCAAGCGTTCAATTAGGTGCAGGTGCCGGAGCATTAGTTGCAAAAATTTTTAAAATGACTGGAACCGATCAGGATAAATTAGTAGCTTCTGGTGCAGGTGCTGCAATTGGTGCAACATTTAATGCTCCAATTGCGGGTGCTATTTTTGTATTAGAAGAATTAGTACAAAACTTTTCATCTTCATTGCTTTTTCCCGTTTTGGTTGCTACTGTCAGTGCCGCAGCTATAGCAAGACATTTTCTGGGGAGTAATCCTTCTTTTCAAATTCCTACTATATTAACGCCTATTTCTTTCATAACTATACCTGTTTTTATTGTACTTGGTATTGTTGCAGGAATATTTGGCGTTTTATTCGCAAAGAATATATTTTTAAGTATTAGCATTTATGATAGATTTTATAAAGTTCCTATATGGTGTAAGCCAGCCATTGCAGGTTTTATAGTTGGGTTAATTGGAGTATTTTTGCCATATATACTAAGTGCGGGGAATAATTCTGTTGATTTACTTTTACAAAGCAAATTTACTGTCGGATTCATTCTGCTTATTTTTATAGGAAAGTTCTTTATTACACCTCTTTGTTTTGGATCAGGGGCTGCTGGTGGTATTTTCTTACCTATTTTAATGCTCGGTTCATTTTTAGGATATTTGCTTGGAATTGCCAGCAATTCTTTAGGTATTCATGTAGATCCTGTTGTTATAGCTCTAGTTGGAATGGGTGCTTTTTTATCAGCAGTTGCCAGAGCTCCAATTACTTCGGTTGTTATGGTTTTTGAAATGACAGGCGATTATAATCATATACTTCCTATAATGCTTAGTGCAGCTATTGCTGATCTTATAGCAGAAAAGCTTAATCATGCTCCTATATATTCAACATTGATATTTAAGCAAGGCAGTAAAACAAAAGAAACAAAATTTTTGAGCAATATTAAAGTAAAAAATGCTATGACTAAAAATGTACAAAAATTCATGTATAATATGAGCATAGAAAGCTCTCTTGAGCTGATGAATATGACAACACACAGTGCTTATCCTGTTATTTCTAATGAAAAAAAACTTATTGGAATAATAACAAGAGCAGATATAGAGAATGCTTTCTTGCAGGGAAATTCTCCTGATGCCTTTATTGAGAAAATTATGGATCCTCATCCTTTAACAATAAAACCGGATGATGATCTTTATAAAACATCATATTTATTACATTCAAATAATACAGCATGGTTAATAGTAACTGATAGAACTAAAAATATAAAAGGCATTATAACAAGATTTGACTTAAATAAAATTTTAAATAATTTTGAAAACTCGGTAAATGAGTCTATCTGAAAATTTTATTAATATAAAAGATCAAATTAAATAATGTGAACTGTTAAGGTCTAAATTATAATAGAATAGGGTTTTGACTATTTGTCAAAACCCTTGATATAAAGCTCACGCCTGGAGGGATTCGAACCCCCGACCTTTTGGTTCGTAGCTCATTTAAACGTATTTTCAATGGTTTTGAGCTATTTTGCATTATTATTCATAATTCAACGTTGACAACACTTTTAGATGATTTTTATTTTTTATTATTTTTCGCTGTTTTTCATTATTTTTAATTGTTTTTGCCACTTTTTTGCCACTTCCAAAAACCTAAAACGGTCACTTAACAACATAATCGCTTTTTAGTATAATGTCCTGAGAAAATCGGACAGGAAAAAGTAGAAAGTATTTCCTTTCGGTAAAATAGAAGAAACGAAAGGAAAAAAAATGAGTGGAAAATTTAAACAGTACACACCAGAATTCAAGGCAAAA
>JAQVCB010000114.1 GCA_028689995.1 Candidatus Gastranaerophilales bacterium | reverse complement strand
TAAGTTACCATTTTTGCGCTGGAAGCACTGAAGAATATTAATATTAGAAAAAACCATACAATACTGAATAAAATGACTTTCAGGCTGTTATCGGCATCTTTAAATACGGCCATATTAGTAAATTTAAAGTCTTTAAACTTTGTGAATGTTTCAGGCAAGTATTTTATAAAAGCTGAAATCATATAAAATAACCACGGAAAAGTTCCAAGAAAAATTACCAGAGGATAAAAGTAGAAAGGTTGTTCATGTCCTAATTCTCCGCCTTTAAAGCGTGCAAGATTATGCTCAAGAAAGAAATAATTAACAAATTTCATTCCATGTTCTTTAATAATGAGATAATACCAGGGAGTTATCACTGCAAAAAATACCAAAGCTCCTGGTATAATATATTTGAGCCTTAAATTTTTCTTTAAAGAGCCTGTCAGGATAAAGCAAACGGCAAATACAAGAGCAGGGAGAGCAAATCCAACGGGACCCTTAGTTAACACTGCCGCTCCGCTGAACAAGTATGCCATATTCCAGTAGATAACGTCAGCGTGTTTTTCGAAAAATCCTTCAGGCTTTTGTTTTTCAAGTTTATCTATAGAAAATGCAGCCAGAAAACCGGAAAAAATTGTCGCACAGATAAAGAATGTTAAAGTCATATCTGTTATGGACACTCTTGCAAGTGCCAAAAATTCAAGTGAAGATGCAAGAATAAGAGCGCTTATAAAACCAAAAGATTTGGATACTGTCTGCCTGCCAAAAAAGTATGTAAAAAATACCAACAAAGTTGCCATTATAGCTGAAGGAAACCTTGCTGCAAACTCTGTCACTCCAAAAATTACATAAGAAATGGCTATAAGCCAGTAGATAAATACGGGTTTGTCAAATCTAAGTTCATAGTTAAAATACGGAGTCAGCCAGTTGCCGGATTTCAGCATTTCTCTGGCGGCTTCTGCATATCTTGGCTCGTCTACGTCAATGAGCTTGTAGTGTCCGAGAAACAGGAAATACAATACCAGACACAAAACTGCAAGAATAAGCAGTAAAATATATTCCTTTTTAAATATCTTCATCATATTATCTCTTTTAAAATTAAGTTTATACTAAAACGAGTTTGTATTTCCGAAAGCTTGAACGATTTACTAAAAGCCTCCAGCTCCTGCTGCCGAATACCACTTTTTATTCGTTGTTAAAATCCTAAATTCATTTTTGAAGTGATATAACAGTTAAAACGATTATAAAATAATTTTAAAAAAATGCCTAATTTTTATAAGAATCAAACCTTTTAAGACTGATGCATAACTACCAAAATATCGCTTTTTTCACATCCAGAATACAGCCGCTACGAACGGGCAAAGCCCTGAATGAGTTTTATTTTTAACGCTCCCGCTTCGCTTGCTCTGCAAGGCTTATAATTGAAATGAGTTACGAAAAGTCTGCACTGCCTTTTGACCACAGCCATTTTAACTTTTCTTCACTCCCGCTTTGCATTGCTTTTTCAAGGGTCTACCGCAAATTTTAACTTTTTAACAAAAATTATAGTTATGCAGCGGTCTCCTTTTTAAGTTTATTAATTATTTCAATATCTTCATTTATATCAAATTTTCTGGCAAAAAAGTTCTCGTTATTCAATAAATATTCCAGATCATCAATTTTGAGAATTCTGGGCTTTATACTACCTTTTTGCCAACTGACTATTCTTTTATAATCATTTATTACTGTTGAACAGAAATCACTATTCATAATAGCTGTTTGAAAAAAACCTTCATCAGGGATAAATGTATTTTTATAAAATTTAAGAATTTTTTGGGTTTTATTATCTTTAGTAAGAAATTTGCAAAAATCTTTATTAAAAATAAACCATTGAGACCCGTAATAAGGTTTTATCCCCTTAAGATATTTCCTTTTGAACCTTGTTTTAATAAAATATTTCCCAATTTCAAAGCAAAATAATCTAATTCTGGATAATAATTCTTTTCTGGTATGTTGATCCTGAGCATCAATAAAGTTTTTATCTCTGTTTTTATCCAGAAATTCCATTATGTATGGCTGGGATTTTAAAGGAAAATCCTGCCCGCTTAAATTTATAAAAAAATCCCAATCATTGCTTATTTGCAATAATTTTTTTATACCCTTCATCTGAATATCAACCATACTGAATCCACCCCAGTTACAAATCCGGCTTTTCATAATATACGCATTTGAATATGAAGATAAATATTTTTTTACACTATTATGAAGTTCATTTTCTGATTTTTTATCAACATGAATCAGATAAATATTATCTTTATGATAAATAGATTCAAATAACAGCTGAAATTGAGCAAAATTATTATGTATTAAAATGAGATAAGCAATCTTCATAGTATTTTATTACCTTTATAACATTATTATAAAATACGATCACCGAATTGCAAAATTTAAAAAAAGAAATATGCTATATTATTAAAATTGGTAATGTTCAAATTATGACTGATAAAAATTTATAATTTTATGAATTCTCTTATTGTCATTACGAGGAGGAGTAAAACGACGACGTGGTAATCTAATCAACTTTAGATTTATGCTATAAAACCACATTAGCAAGATTGCCACGCTCCCGCTGGTCGCTCGCAATGACACTTTAATTTATTACCAGTTATAATTTAACCCTTACTTTTAAATTAATAGTAGAGTAGCCGAATAAGACTAAATTTATGCATTTGCCATTTGATTTTATTGATAATAGACATTTTTTTAAAATAAATTCAAAACAAGAAGCAAAGATTTTATTTAAAAAATCTGTAAATCTTGTTGAGATTGAAACATTTTCCTACTGTAATAGAAAATGTTGGTTTTGCCCTAATTCTTTCATAGACAGATTTTCTGATAATATTTATATGGAAGAAAAAAGTTATCTCAAACTTTTAAACGAACTATCTGAAATAAATTATGATAAAAGTATCACTTATAGCAGATATAATGAGCCTCTTGCCGACAAAATAATACTTACAAGGATTAAGCAGGCTCGGGAAATCTTACCCGATGCGCACCTTATGACATATTGCAATGGGGATTTTGTTAACAGGGAATATATTCAGGAATTGTATAAAAACGGCCTGAATGAAATCAACATTATGGCATATATGGGCAATAATGAAGAATTTACAGACGAATTAGCTCTTTCAAAAATGAAAAATATTTTAGACAAAGTAGATTTACCTTTTGAAGAAGATTTATCCTCACCGGGAAACTGTTATATCACAAAAATCCAGTACAAAGATATGAAAATAAGGTTACAATCTACTAATTTTGGCAAAAGCGGGCATAATAGAGGAGGTCTGGTCAAAGTTAATGAGGATTATGTGAGAACTTCTCCATGTCTTTATCCATTTTCCTCGATGTATATTGATTACAACTGCAATGTTGTACCCTGCTGCAATATAAGATCAGATGCCCCGGAACATAAGAACTGCATAGTCGGCAATATTAACGAGAATACTATTTTTGAAATATATGCTTCAGGGGCTCTGGTCAACTGGAGAAAAGATTTATATAATTACGGCAATAAAATGTTTCCATGTAACAGCTGTAATCGTGGCATTTATAATTCCGACAAGACCAATCTATATTCTTTCAATAAATCCCTAATTTTAAAAAAGCTCAAATACAATCCCTTAATAAAATCTTTCTTTGAAGATGAATCTTGTGACCTAAAAACTCTGCTTAAAAAGAAAAATATTCAGCGCAGAATTAACAGCCTTGCTGAAAAATACCGAAATAAACGAATAATTATTTATGGATGTGGCAAATTTTTTTATGAATTGCAGAATAATTATGACTTGTCAAAACTAAATATTATTGCGGTTGCAGATATAAATTTCATGTCGATAACAAATAATTTTAAAGATTATAAAGCTATTAAACCTGTAGAAATAAATAATTTAAACCCTGATGTTATTCTCATAGCAATATATCCGAGCTTTAATGTTGAAAAATATATACAAGATTCAATACTTCCAAAAAATAGTAAAATCCAAATCGAGCCCGTTGTTGCTAGAAGTATATTAGAAAAGCTTGATATCCTGATTATTAATCTTTTGAAAAATTCCGGATAAGATCCACAGCATTTTTTACCGCATATCCTGCTTCATCATTGTTAAAGTAACAGAATACTTCTTTGCCCTGTTTTAAATATTTTTTAATATCATTATAAAATTCAACTATTTTTTCCTTGCTATACAGTCCTGATCCAAGATTAACAGGACCATGATATCTGATATAAACAAACTCAGACGTGATTTCTTTTGGCGAATAGAAATCGCCAAGATAATAAATACAAAATGCGACATGGTATTCTTTTAATAAGTCATAAGTTGCAGGATTAAACCAGCTTGGATCACGAAATTCAAATGTATACCTGTAATCCACAGGAAGAACTTTCAGGAAAGCTTTTAATCTTTCGGCGTTAAAACCAAAATGTGGAGGTAATTGAAAGAGGATAGGACCTAATTTATCTTTAAATTGATGAATTCTCTCAAAGAAAAGCTCTGTTGATATTTCAGGATCAATAAGTTTTTTCATATGAGTAATATATCTACTTGCTTTAACCGAGAAAATAAAGTCCTGTGGTACTGTTTCAAACCACTGGCTTATTACTTTTTCCTGCGGCAGATGATAAAAAGTATTATTTACTTCGACTGTGCAAAAATATTCCGAATAATATTTCAGAAATTCTTTTTCAGTAAGATTATCAGGATAAAATGGTCCGAGCCAATGCTGATAATGCCAGCCGGACGTGCCTATATGAACACGTTTTATTTCCACATTTCAGAACCTTTTGTTTTAAATATTCTAATAAAATCCAACAATAAAACATTTTTTTCATCCGTTGGTTGTTCATAAGATTTTTAACTGTCAATTTAAGCTAAATAATTCTTTCAACTTGTTAATTTTTATTTCCTGGTAAACTTGTTGTTCCTGATTCACAATGAATAAATTCCGTATTATTTTTGCTACTAATTTCTTTTATTATGAGAAAAGCAATTAGTAACATAATTAATGGATTCAGGACAATAGAAATAGTGTATCCGAATTTAAAAACAGGATAATTTTTAGGTATCAATAGCAAAGCAAAACAAATTGCATAAAATAAATCGTATTTTTCAGGTTTTTCATTATTTATAAATAACCATACAGGAATAAATAAATTTAATAATCTATAATCACCTGTAACGTGAGGTAGTACTAACATGGCAATAATAAGTAAAGTTGTTTTTTTCCATATTATTTTTTCTATATAAGCAAAATAACAGAAAATACCACCCGTTATAAATGCTATAATCGAATAAATATTGAATAATTTATTAATATCAATATTTCCAAAGATACTGTTCATTATTATTTTTATTGCGCCGAATAAACTTGAACCGTATGCTAAACCATTGTTGCCCAATATATATAATTGTTTATAAATAATAAGATTTTGTAATAAAACAATTATTTGAGAAATTATATGCCCCTTTAAAATTAATAAACTCAATAAAGTTGCAAAACAGGATATTATTATTGTATAAAAAACCTCTTTATATAATTTCTTTGAAAGATATAAAATAACAAGAATAATCGGGTAAAATTTCATTGCTACTGCAAATGATAAAAATATACTGCTTAGAAAATATTTTTCTTTGCAATACAAAATTATAAATAAAGTTAAAAATATAAATACAATTATTTCCAGATTTCCCCTATCTATTGCAAATAAAACAGGATAGGTCATAAAAGTAAATATAAATATATTTTTAAAATTATCCGGTTTATTTAAACTTTTGCACTTTAAAAATCTGGAATTAAACCATAGAATAAATGATAAAAAAAGAAAAATTAATGATCCAAAAGCTATTTGAGGCGGTAATAATGAAAAAATATAATAAATAATATATGAAAAAGGGAATAAAATTATTAAATAATTAACTTTGGAATATACATCTAAAGTTTCTACTAAATTATACGAATGAAAGAAATCCATAAAACAGTCGTTAGGGTTAAATAAAAATGTATTAAAAGGAAAAGCCAGATGTAGACAAAACCCCATTATATAATGAAAAAAAACAGCTAAAACAAAACCGGTAAGTATAATTGTCGAGATAAGATTTATTTTTGACTGCTTATTCATAAAAAGTTCCTTAAACTTAATTTCCGTGCATAATTTATAATTATAAAATACCTGAGTTCTAAATAAAATTGCAACACTCATATTTTAAGACTGATCCATAACTACCAAAATATCGTTTTTTTTATATCCAGCCTACAGCCGCTACGACCAGGCAAAGCCCGTCCTGTAGGGCTTTCGCTTTTACAAAGGTCGACTTTTTAACAAAAGTTATAATTATACAACGGTCTCCTAGTGTTAAATTATTCAGCAAAACTATTTTGATAAGGTTTGCCAAGCTGAATAAAATTAAGTTCAAACGCTAGACTTTCTATTTGCCAAAAACAGTATAACTACAGGTGGTTAATATACGGCAGGATTCTTGTGCTATATACTCAATAAATGCTACACAAAACTTACTGTTACAAACCTTTCCTGAAGCACAAAGTGCCTTAGCCACTTCAGGATGAATCTGCAAAAGTTAGAGGAGTTATGGTATTAAGCAACGAAATTATTTCTGATATAGGCAGATCAGGGGTTAACCTCTGGCAAGCCTTGATATTTATATTTAAAGGAAAAGTTGATTTAGGGGATACTGCAATTCAAATTCAAAAAGCAGGTATCGGATCAATATTTATTGTTGCAATTACTGCTGCATTTATTGGACTTGCGATGTCAACTCAACTTGCAAAAGAATTATTTAACCGATATGGAGCCGAACAGCTTGTAGGAGGTCTTGTTGCAATTGCTATTGTAAGAGAATTAGCACCTGTTATCACATCAATAGTTGTAGCAGGCAGAGTTGGTGCTGCTATATCTGCTGAAATAGGTAGCATGAAAGTATCGGAACAGATTGATGCTCTTGAAGTATTAGGTATCAACCCAATAAAGTATTTACTTGTTCCAAGATTACTTGCCGCAGCTATTGTATCTCCACTTTTAACTGTTATGTCAGCCTTAATAGCTATTTTGTCCGGAATGATTCTGACCAGAGCAACTGTTAACTTGAACTTTTCAGTTTATCTTGATTCAGTCAGAACCGTTCTTGAAATGAGAGATATTTTTATTATGATGCTCAAATCACTTATATTTGGATCAGCAATATCAATAATTGCAACTACAACCGGACTTATAGCAAGAGGAGGTGCTGAAGCTGTTGGAAATGGGGCAACAAAGACAGTTGTATGGAGTATTATCCTTATTTTTACCTTTAATTATATTATTACGTCTATTTTCTTTGGAGTATAAAAAATGTCTAACAATGAAAAACAGGCTATAGTTTCTTTAAAAGATGTCTGTCTAACATTTGGAGGCAAAGAAGTATTAAAAAATTTATCTTTTGAGATTTATTCAAACGAAATTGTAAGTATTGCAGGTCCTTCCGGCTCAGGTAAAAGTACAATATTAAAATTGATCATCGGGCTTATAACTCCTGATTCAGGTGAAATAATTGTAATGGCAAAAAGATTAGGTATGACATTTCAATATCCGGCCCTTTTTAATTCAATGACAATATGGGAAAATGTGGCTCTTGCACTTCAGGAAACCACCCATCT
>JAQVCB010000113.1 GCA_028689995.1 Candidatus Gastranaerophilales bacterium | reverse complement strand
AGGTAAAGTTGAGGCTTTAGGCTTGAAATATATTAGACCAACATCTAAAGATGACGGATATAAAGAAGATTTAATAGCATCAAGTGAAATTGAAGAAAAAAAAGAAAAACTTGTTCAAAATCTTAAAAAAACAGTTATAGATAAAATAAGAGCAGAATCATCATTTAAAAAGACAGATAAAAGTTGGAAATGCTCTAGTTGTTCATTTAGTTTTCTGTGTGATGAGGAGGGTGAAGATGGAAACGAAGAATAAAACCCAAGTTAGCATAACAGATGGACTTAATGAACAACAGAAACAGGCTGTTGAGAATCCGATTAATCATTGTACTAAAATAGTTGCCGGTGCAGGAACAGGCAAAACAAAGATTATTTCAAAACGCTTTGTGAAATTGGTCAATGACTTAATTGAAGATGGCATTGAAAATCCAGCAACAAGGCTTCTTGTTATAACATTTACTGACAAAGCCGCTAATGAAATGAAAGGGCGCATTTTTCAAGAATTAAAAGATAATGATGTTGATTGTCTTGGTCAAGATTTATGGATTTCAACATTTCACAGTTTTTGTAGCAGAATATTAAGAAAGCATTCTATCGAAGCAAACCTTTCACCATCATTAAAAATGGGCGAAGAAAAACAGTTAAAAGATATTTTTGACAATATTATAAAAAGAATAAAATATGGTGAAGCAAATACAATTGAGAACATAGATGAAACTGCAGCACTATTAGGCTTAAATGCAGAGCTTTTAAACATTGATAGCGTTAATAAACTAAATAAGATTAATGATTTAGATGTTATTCTTGATGATATTTTTCCATTGATTAAAAAAATAAAATCATTAGGTATTGATGCAAAAGAATTTCTCGATAAATCAACAGCATCAATAAAGAAATATTCCAAAACAATAAAAACAATACCGTTTGGATTCGGTTCAAAAGAAACCTACCTTGAAGAATGGGAAAAACATTTAAAAGCATATGCTGATGATTTTTGTAAATATGAAGATTTAGATGATCAAGGTAAAGACAAAGGGGTATTTCAAGCAATTGCAGGAGCAAAGCTAATATTAGATAAAAACAATGCAAGAGGTAAAAATGCTTGTTTGCAATGGAGTCAGGCTACAGGCTTTCCTGAAAATATTGATAAAATAGAAGAAATTGAATTGCATTTAACAAAAATAGTTGCATTGATTTATGCCGTTTATCAAAAAGAACTTGAAAAGCTGGACACAGTTGATTTTGATGACCTTATAAATAAGACTATACAAATATTAAAGCAAAACGAAATCATCAGGCTTTATTATCAGAAGCTTTTTAAACACTTGATAATAGATGAGTTTCAAGATACAAATGGTTCGCAGCTTAAATTGATAAAGTTATTACTTGATAATAATAATGCCAATGTTACTTTTGTTGGTGATAGGAAGCAGTCTATTTATGGCTTCAGGTTTGCACAAATGGAAAATCTTGAAGTGCTGCATAATCACGTTGAGAAAAAATACGCTCAAAAATATCCAGAAATTAAGCTCATCACAAATTATCGTTCAACCCCCCACGTATTAAATGCAGTGAACCATGTGACAGAAGAATCTCTGGCTCTTGATGAGATTTTAAATCCTAACCCTTATAAAACCTTTGATACAGAAAATAAGCATGTGAAAGTAACAACATTGAAAGGCTTTTCAGGCTCATACAACCATAAAATCAGTGAAGCAAAATACATTGCAAGTGAAATTATAAGGCTTATAAATGAGGAAAATGCGAAGTATAAGGAATTTGCTGTTCTGGTCAAATCCCATTCTCAAGCTGAGTTAATTGAAAAACAATTAACTCAGGCAAGGATTCCATCAATTAAGAAAGTAAATATAGGCTTTTTTATTAATCCTGTAATTCGAAATGCAGTTTCTTTATTGCGGTTAGCTAAAAACATACGAGATGAGATTGCACTCGCTAGGATTTTAAAGATAAAGTTATCAGATCAGGAGTTATACAGGCTTAAAATTGAGGCAAATAAAGAAATTTTAAAAACAAAAGAGTTTAAAGAGCTCAAAAAACTTAATCTGTCTGAAAAACTAACCTTTATAAGAGAAAATAATCTTGTTAATAATCTCGATATACCTGAAAATGTTAGAGATTATACAAATCTTGTTTTTGAAACCATTTATTCAATATCACAGCAGAAGAACACTTTATCTCTATTGCAGATTTATTATAAGCTCATTAATGAAATAAAACCATATTTTGAACTTAGTGGCATAGAACAGTACGGAGCAGAGCTGGATTTAAGGATTTTTGAGAAAATAATTGCTGATTTTATGCAAAGTGAAAACTATGTAAGCATAAGTAATTTCCTTGATTATATCGATAGGATTAAAGATAATAGAAGTTTTGAACTGCCAACTCTTGCGGTTAAAGATGTTGATGCTGTCCAGCTTCTAACCGTACATGCCAGCAAAGGGCTTGAATTTCCCTATACATTTATTGCAAGCATTAAAAATAAAAAAGGTGGCGGCACAGATAGCACTAATATGTCTTTTGATCTTCAATATGGAGATAAACCTGGGTTTGGAATAATAGTACATAATTTTAAAGGTAAAGATACGCCTAAAGCTTTCTTATATAAAGAAATATGGAAAAAACCAAGAGAAAAAAATGAAGCATTAAGGTTGTTTTATGTTGCAGTCAGCAGGGCTGAAAAATATTTAAATGTATTGAGTTTTGAACCTTATGGACATAACAATGCAACCAAGTCCATTGATTATATTCAGAATTTACCTGATTACTTAAAATCTGCCCCAATCGATATTTCAACAATTACAATTGAAAAACAAGAGCTGAAGTCTTTTGCCATTATTACAGACAATCAAAAAACTTTTAATAATATCTCAACGCCAACAGTGCTTCAAAATAATTTCAGGATGAGCTTTAGTCAGATAAATACTTTTAATCATTGCCAGAATAAATATTTATTCAAATATAAATACAGATATCCTGAATTAAGTAAGGAAAAAGAGTCTTCAGTTATTGGCAGTATCGTTCATAACTTAATTTATAGCAGTTATATGAATAATAAAGAGTTTAGCAAAACAGAAATTCCAGCATTTCTATCAGGCATTGAGCTTGAGAATGATGATTTAACAAGGATAAATAGTTTATATTCATCATTTTTAACTTCTGATTATTCACCACAAAAACTTTCAGGGAGCCTTATTTTTCCTGAACGTAGTTTTAATTTTGTCAATAATATTGACGGTAACAACATTGAGTTTGCCGGTGATATAGACCTTTTAATCAGAAACTCAGATAATACCTATTCAATAATTGATTTTAAGACCAATAAGAATATTGAAAAGTCACTCAAAGATTACTATAAACAGCTTTATTTGTATAAAATGGCTTTAAGTAACGAGAGCTTGAATATTAATGAGCTCAAGATTTTAAATCTTACTGATAAAACAGCTAAGATTTTTGAGCCTGGACACGAAGAATTATCTCAATCTAAATCTGTTTTGGATGAAGAAATAAGTAAAATTATTTATTTAGCCAACAATCCTACTTGTATGAAGAACAATAATGATCAAAAGTGTACTGATTGTGGTTACTTGTATATTTGCGAGAATAGCGATGGAGAGTAAAATGTATGGGATGGATAAGCACGAGTTTGATGTTTGGAGAAAAAATAAAGACAAATATAATGTCCTGTTAATCAGAAATAATGGTCAAGTTTCTGAAATTAAAGGTTCTGATATAGAAGAAAAATTTGATATAGAGCCAAATGGAATAATATTAACTTTGAAACATTATGGATCCTTAAATTAAATTTCTTCTAAACTACGGTTGATTTGCATTCTGACCAAGACTTCATGATACGTTAACCAGAACTGGATGATACTTTATAACTGCCAAATCTTAAATACAGGCTTCTTCTGCATGTTCTATAAGCTCTTCTTGTTCATCACTCTTAGTGTTATATAATTTTGACCATTTTAACGGTATACGTAGTTTTTTATTATATACAATTAGCATTGCCTCTGCGTATCCTAATGAACCGGCTTTTCGGTCAGATGCTGTTCTTGATAATTCTTTAATGGAACATTTACCTACTTTTTCTTTGAAAATATCATCCTTCAGTTCATTTTCATAAGCAACGATTAATTTTGAAACTCCTCTCAATATATTTGCCGCCAATGAACTCATATCTCCCTCCCAGGTACCAATACAAAGTCTTAAGGTTCGATCAAGTACGTGAAATCCAAATTTTCTATGTAAATATTCTAATGTCGAAATAGCACATATTCCTCCCGGAGTTTTTGTTGAAGAAAGAAATAGACCGTATGATTCTACTAAATCTTTGATTATTAGCTGTTCATCATTACCTGCTTCGACATTTGCCATGAAGATTTCATAAGGAGTTAAAGACTTCACATATTTTTGTTGATTTGCAAAAATATCCGCTTCCTGTTGATAATCTAAATCATCGTATATCATACACCATACTGGAGTTTCACGAGAACCGGAAATAGCTGCTATGATTTCAATCGTATGTTGCCCGTTAAAAACATAGTTTATTCCATCTCTTCTACTAACTTTTACCGGATTTATCTGATATGGATCAAAATTTACAACAGTACGTCTGACATGCGATTCTGATAAATTGCGTTGATATTCTTGATTTGATACCAAATTCTTAATTGGAATTCGTTCAAAATGTACATTTGGAATAAATTGACTATAATCTTCCATTATTTCTCCTATATTGCTAATATCATTACATATACTATATACTCTAATTCTTTTAATTCGCCTTTCAGCCTTGCCCTAGCCTTGTGTGATGTTTTGTGAAAGTCTGTAATTGATAAAGTTCTTTCAATAGAGCTGATCCAGGATGGAATAGTCAATGTAAGACTTGATATTTCCGCATCAGGGTCATAAACCGGCATATCTTTTACGGTTACTTTTTCTTTTTTGGCAGGGATAATCTTGCGAATATTGGAATAGCTTATAAAATTATTATTACTGTCGTTTAACTGATCCTTTACATTATTAACCACTTCAGATGATTGTTTTGACAGTTTTGAAATATTATCTTGAGAAATTTTAATTTTTCCTGAAAGAATTTCAGAAATAAGTTCAGGTTCTTTCTCTGCCAAACTATCTATTGATTTTGCATAAGTAGCATATTTTCTCACGGTTTTTTCTGAAATATGGTATTCATTACCAATTTTTTCTGCTGTTATTTTTTTATGTCCCTGAATTTGAGGTTTGTGGTAAATTGTACCACTAACCTCTTTTTCGTAATGCTGGTTTTTACCTAAAATATTTTTAGCTCCAATTTTCTTTTCTATTTCATACCTTTTCCCAATTAAATATCTTTTCGTCTCTTCTGAAATGTTTCTACGTCCCAGTTGATTTGTACAAATCCAGGCTATTGCTTCTTCTTGAGTGTTAAATTCTACTTCTTGCAGAGAAAAAGGTATTTTTAAGCGAGTACAAATCTCATAACGATTATGTCCGTCAATAATTGTATTTCCCCATACACACAATGGTTCACGGCAGCCATCTTTTACAATATTTTCTTCCAATTGTTTTTGTTCATTTGAAGCTAGCGGAGGAATTAATTGTTTAAAATGTTCATCTATTTGTAAATTATAGATTTGTTTTTCTGCCATAAATTTTTACCTCACTCATTTATGGAAATTGCTTCTGCCATATTAAATCTAATAACAGCTTTGTTTGGAATTATTTCGCCATATATGCGATATGCTTTATCATTTTCCCAATCACTGCAAAGATTTCGTAAATTTTGAATCAATGATGTACTATATAATTCAAAAGATTTTTTATTAATAAGCGAACTTTTGGAAATATGATGTGCTTTAGGATCACAACGGTCACTTGGTAAAACTGCAAACGTACGTTCAACTGGATTTACCAACAATAATATATATTCAGGATCTCCGATTAAATGAAGCGTATCTTTGTGAATTCGGATTAGAGGCTTTTTAAGATTGACTGAAATTGCGGGTTTCAATGTTTTATTCATATTTTATTTCCTCAGTAATAGTATCTTGCTGTTCTTGATTAGTGCGTGTTTTATCTTTTATGCCAAAAACTGTATAACCGTTGAATATATTTACTTGAAGCTGTTTACGGTGATCTTCTACCGGCAAACCAAACTGATTTTGCCATTCGGCAGGAAAGACTGGAATTCGAGAGCTTTTTAGCTTTTCACCTTCTTGTATTGTCCTTTGATAAATTTCTGTTGCAGTCAAATCAAAGATAACCAAATATTCATTGCCGCTTTTAATTAATTTTCCGAGTAATTTATATCTATAATCAGGATTCCAATCCATCAAATGAACAATTTTTGCAAAAAATACACGACAAGTGATCTGTTTTGGTTTGCGTTTTAAAGAGCACCATTGAAAAGAATCTTTTTCATCTTCGCTGCATGGTCTGACAGCAAGCTTTTTTTCTTCAGAATTAACAAGAATTTGAACATAATTAATATCAGGCAATCGCTTCAAGCAAGCTGTGTTCAAGTAAACTTTGCATTTATTAAAAGTAATAGAAGGTTCATAGAGGTGAGCAAAATATTCGCCCCGAACAACTTCATAGCCGTCATAACTAAAATTAGCATCTTCAATAACATCAATACTTGTATTAGAGTCATTCTCCGTCATTAGCAACCTCCTGATCCATATCATTTATAATTTTTTGTATATTGAGTTGTATCTCATCAGAACTTGTTACTTTTAAATCCTGCTTTGAATACGGTTTCCCTTCCTCTTTGGATTTCCATTCATTTTCTTCGTTGAGAATTGCTAACTCTCTTGCCTGAATTTGATAATAATAATTATTTCCAAAAGTATTTGCCCAGGTAGCAGGATATGCCACAATATCTTTATTGGGTCCATTAGTGAATGGTTTTAAATCTTTTGGTAACTGCTCATTAGGAGATATTTCATCAGGTGTTATTTGTGAGATAAATACTTCGGTTTCGTTCATGTCAAAAATCATTAAAATTTCATCATCTTTTTGTCTGCGGATTCCTCTAACTCTGTATTTATACTCAGGATTCCAGCCAAATAGTTCATACAAAGTTTTGATGTAAGCAGCACAACTTATATTCCGAGAATAATACAAGTTATTATCAACATTTGCCCATTTAACCGCATTTCGCATTTTTTCAAGACAAGGTCTAACTGCAAACAAATTTTTATTCGGATTAATCAACATTTCAACAAAAGAGGCTTTATCAAACTTGCGAATACATTTGGTGCTAAATTGTATATTTTCCAGAGAAAATGTTACGCACGTTTTATTTGCTGTATCAAAAAATTGTGACCGAGCAACCTCAAATTTGCGTAAATCAAAATCACCGGATTGTGCTTCTATCTCTATATTTTCTGACTCATTTTCATTGGATATGCCTACACTATTAGAAGCAGCCAGATAATCTCTTGCTTTAAATGCTGCCCATTTTGGATTTATTGATACAAATCCTGTAAGAGCACCTTCCTGAATAACTTTTAATTCGGGCAAAAACCCTTTATTTCCATATTTAGCATTGTTGATAAGTCTTTGTACAGCTATAAAATCATCTCTGGAAACAATTGCCTCATGATGATTTTTCTTTCTATATTGGTTTCTATCCTGTTTATTCTTTTTTGATTTATGGTCTAGATAATTGGGAGTCCACGTTTTCCTTGCAAGCACATCACCGCAATGGCGTTCATTTTGAAGAATTTGCAATATAGCCCCTGGTGACCATACAGCATTACCTTTTTTCGTTCTACGACCAAGTTGAGTAAGGGTTCCTGCTATCTGACTACAGGTATATCCGTAAAGGTACATAAAGAAAACAAGGCGGATA
>JAQVCB010000015.1:5865-38164 GCA_028689995.1 Candidatus Gastranaerophilales bacterium | reverse complement strand
ACCCACAAACTTGAATCAGGAGAAGTAAGATCAACTTCATTAAGCTCTTTTGTTATATTCAGTTCCCTGCAAAGTTTACCCGGCCCGTTTGTATTAACAAGCGGAAGCATAGGCTCCAAGGCTCTTATTAATACAGCCCCTGCCGTTTCTTCAGGTTCTGTTATAACATTAAAGCAGTGATACATGCCATAAATAAAATAAACATACGCAATACCGGGCTTTTTAAATAAAGTTATCGCCCTTGGGGTTTTGCCCTTAAAAGCATGGCAGGCAGGATCATTTTGAGTGTAAGCTTCGGTTTCAACAATAGTTCCGCAAAAAACCTGCCCGTTGATTTTTCGGCAAAGCCTGCATCCCAAAAGATCTTTTGCTACTTCAAGGGTGTTTCTGTTATAAAATTCACAATCAGGAATATTCATACCTTAATTGTAAAATTAATATCTTAAATTTATCAAGGGTTTTATTTACAGGAATCATGCAATAGTACTAAAATCTAATAAAAATAGTCAAAAGCTCATGTATTGACTCTTTAAACTGTTTTATTGCGAGAATGAGTTTATTCAAAGGAAAACTCATCGTTTCCCTTTGAAACGCTCCCGCTTCGCATGAGATTTTGCTTAAACTTATGTTTCTATGCCAACCTGCCAACTCCTCTTCACTTCAATTTTTCAATAAGTTTCTTTTTTTTATCTTCTTTTTATTTAATTAAAACTATATCAACTTCAATCAGAACATAAGTTTAAGCAAAATTGTAGCTTTAAAATAGTTTATTAGAGTCAGTAATGAGCGGTAAATACAGCAAATTTTTTGTTCCCCCTTGCGGGGTGAGCGATTGCAAAGATAAAAGTCTTTTATATCAAACGTTATTCAAGAGCGAATTAAAAAAATTTGTGGTTCAATCTTGAAATTTTTAGTATAAATTTTTTAAATTTATATTTCCTGAACACCTTATTTTGCAAGGTTTTTACGGATTTACTGTAAAATCCCTATTATTTGTCGGTCATACTTTATTAATGCAGTATTCAATTATCTCATCAGTATGTTCTTTAAACAAAGATGAACCGAACATCTGAAAGAAATTTATCTCGCTTTCCTCGTTATTTATTTCTACAAGTTTTATATTATTTTCATTGTCGACACAAAAATCCAGCCCTAATAACCTGTGATAATAGTTTTTTTTTGCAATTTCCTTTGCAAGTTCCTTAATTTCATTAAATTTTGGAACCTTAGCAAGATCAGAAAATTTTATATCAGGATTTGAAGGAAGACTAAAGTATTTATTACCGTATTTATCTATTGCATGTTTGCTTAATTGCCCATTCTCATCAACAAAGCAGGAAATACCGCCTGATGCCTGATTATCAACCTCTGCACCCTTTTTACCAATCCTGAGTACACTGTTATTAATAATTATATTGTTTGTCTTTACTGAACGGTATGTAAATATTCTGACTGTATTCAGTGATGTTGGATTTAATTTTCGGAAATAATCGTTAGATTCAATGCATTTTTGTACCAGATAATCCCTTTTAAAATTCTTCTTTAAATAATCAATACTGAGCTTTTCTCCCTGCTTATTATAGTAAAAGTTATCATTTTTCCTATAAAAAATCTGGATTTTTCTTCCGCCGCCTGAATCTAAAGATGGTTTCACGATAAGTTTCGGCTCATCTTCAAAATATTCTTGTATATTATCTTTTATGCATTCATAATTTCCGTCATAAAATATCCCATTTATATTCCTTAACAGGGTTTTTGGGAAAATATCCAGATCGGAATAATATTTGTTATAAAAATTTTTGTCAGCATAGGCTGAAGATAGAGAAAAATCATTTAATGCAGGTTCAATAATCCCGTAAAACAGGTCTTCTGGAACGTAATTTATATCTTCAATGCCGGAAACAAGGGAATAAGTCTTATACCAGTAAGGATTTATATGATTATTCAATACATCCCATCTGTTTTTATGCTTATTTATATCCAGCTGAATGTCTTGATAAATCTGCTTTTTTACAACATTATCATATATTTTATTAATTTTCCTTTTATAAGAAGCTCTTAATTTGTGTGATTTATACCAATTTTTGAGCAAAGCTCTGGTAATTTTACAGTCACCATTTAAAACCATAATAGACATCTACAAGCTCCCTGTTATTAAATTTACAAACCCTTAAATAGTAAATTAATTTCCCTTTTTTGCTGCATCCGGCAATATAAACTTAAAATTTGAAATAATTTTTTCAAAAATAGTTTTCTTTAAAAAATAGACCGGATCATAATAGAAGCTTAAAAATAAATACTTTAGAGCACATAATTTATCATTGTCATAAACATAGCAACGTCTGTATATAAGATAATAATGACCGGAATAAAGATTATTTTTTTGTTTTTTTACTGATTTATCCGCATCCTTTAAATGCTTCTCCATTATCCTGATAAATGCCTTATTGAGTCTTTTATGCATCTTTGAAAGGCTGTCAGAACGTACCCGATATTTAACCAGTATTTCTTTTACAATCCCGAATTTGTAATACTTGGCCAACCGTATCCACATATCCCAATCCTGAGCATTTAATAAACTTTCGTCAAAATATCCTGTTTTTTCAAAGCATTCTTTTTTTACTAACTGGATACTTCCGTTATGCTGGAAATTATCAACAATAATATCGTTATATACCCATCCTTCATTCTCAGGTTTAGTAACAAATCTATCACTTCCATCAGGATTGATTGACTGTACCCAACTGTAAACCAGTCCAAGATCAGGCTCCAGAGAAAACTTTGCCAACTGTTTTTCTAATTTTTGCGGCAGCCAAATATCATCATAATCAAGAAACGCTATATATTTGCCTCTTGCATTTCTTATTCCTGCATTCCTTGCAGTAGAAGGACCCCCATTTTTTTTATAAATATATTTAATTCTTGGATCAGAATAACTTAAAACTTTCTCTTTGGTTAAATCTGTTGATCCATCATCAACAACAATAATTTCAAAATCCTGAGATGTTTGATTTAATACAGAATTTATTGCTTCTTCAATATATTTTTCAGCGTTATACGCAGGCATAACAACTGAGACTAAAGGAAAAGAATCATATTCTTGCAATTTATTATCTCCAACTTATCCTATATAACAAATTTAAGAATAGATTTATTATTATGTCTTTAGTCAGGTAGTTAAAATTTTGTTAATGGTCAAATTGTAACTATACCACTTCAAAAATGAATTTGGGATTTTAACAACAAATAAAAAATGGTATTCGGTAGTAGGAGCGTTATTTTCGGAGGCGATGTACGGTAGTGGGAGTGTAAAAAAACTGAAGCTGCTGCGATCAGCAGGAGCTGGAGGTTTTTAATAACTCGTTCAAGCCTTCGAAAATATAAACTCGTTTTAGTATAATAAAAACGAAAAATCCTTAAAATGTCTTCCTGAGCGAAACGAAGTGAAGTCGAAGGATCTTACCAATAAAGTCAGAAGATAACAGAGGAAAACCGGCAAAATTGCCATGGATTTCTCCAAAATTATCGCAGTGACAAATGTATGCAAGATGATTAAATTCTAGATTTTAATTATTTATCAGTTTATATTTATCCACTACCAAAATTTTTCTATCTGAAAATCAAGATTTAAAAATAAAAAAGTCGACAAACTGCCGACAAATCTATAGAATTTCATTTTTAAAAAATGGGCCTGGGGGGACTTGAACCCACAACCTGCCGGTTAAGAGCCGGATGCTCTACCAATTGAGCTACAAGCCCATGTGAACTGTAATAATATTGTACTACTACAATCAATAAAAACAAGGGTTTTCACAAATTCCTATTATAAAAATCTTTTTTACATTTTAATTACACGTCTCTTGAATTTTAAAAAGCTGAAAAACTAATAATAGAATTAATAACTAAATAAAATAAACTTATAAAAATTTATTTAATTAAAGTATACTTTAATTAAATAAATTAATTATTTGAAAAGTTATAAAAAATTTTACAGGCTTGATTATATGAATTTTAAGGGAAAGAAGTCTTGGAATTAAATGTTGAGAGTCTTATTAATAAGTTAAAACGATTACCTGTCTGGATTTATGGGGCATTAATTCTTATCTTTTTAACTACAATTTTTTGCTCAATATATTATAGTAATCATTTTATTATTCAATCAGACGTTTATAATCAGTTATATTGGCATAACCATCCTAATTTACTTAATTCTGATTGGCATTCTATTCAAGGTTATCTTGGCTGGCAACCAATTATAGGAAAATATTTCCCTTTTAATATATTAATGCATTTTATTATTAATTTATGCGGTAATAATCCCCTTATAACTCTCAAACTTTTACAGATTAATTCAGCAATATCTTTATTTTTACTTAGTTTCTTTACTTATATATTATTTCGATTCTGGGGAAGAAGTTTTACTGCTAGTATTGCAGGTGCAATAATAATAGCTTTTACCGGATTTGATCATATTCATGCAGGAATAAAAATAATTAATTCATTTTATTTACATTCATTTATGTTTATTCCTATTGTGCTTTTATTTTTAACTAAAGCAAACAGAGAAAATTCAATAAGATGGGCATTAGTTGCCGGCATAATGATTGGTTTATCTTTGCTTTCAGGTATAAATATGCCCTTGTTTTTAATTGCGCCAATGTTTTTTTTCGTGTATACGGTTGATTGCTCTTTTAAAGAAATTTTTAACTTGCAAAAATTTATAAAATCCTCATTTTATGCTTTGATTGCTCTTATAATAGGTATAATAATTGCTGCTGTTCTAATCTTGCCATCTCTCGGTTATTCAGATTTAAACAATCGTCAGTCATTTGTTGATATATCTAATCTTACTGGATATATTAATCCTATTAAAACTATACTTATTATTCTCTATAAAAACTGGTGGTATTCTTATAATCCTCATTTTTTAAATGCACAAAATATATTTGATGATTTTGACTGCTTTATTGGATTTCCTTGTCTAATATTATCCCTGCTTGGTTTGTTTACTTCTGGAAAGTCTATAGCAGGCAAGTGGTTTATGATTATAACAGCATTATTTTCCTTAATAATAATGCATATGAACTACATGCCTGATTTTATATATGTACCGTTACATACATATTTATCTAAATTTTCACTGCGTTTACCTTTCAGAGCATCATGGATATTACTTTTTGCAATAGCATTTTTCGTAGCCTGCGGACTTGATAATCTTAAAACATTCTATAATCAACCAAATAAAAACAAAACATTGATTCTAATCGGAATAAATACATTTATTTACATACTTATTGGATCAATACTCCTTTATAAGATTACACCTTTAGTTTTTTATACTGTTTTTTTGACTTGTTTAATACTAACAGGAATTTTTTATTTCGTAATAATTCTCTATTCAAAGAAATATAAAATAGGATACAACATATTAATAATATATATTTTATTTACAATACAAGTTATATCAAATTATCCTAATATTTTTCTCCCAATAACCATCTCGGATATTACAAAATTTAATGTTTATAACGTAAAACAAAATATACATGAACTTTTTGATGATAATCTGAATAAATGGAAACCTATACTTGAAAAAGAAAAAGAACCATATAGAATAATTAATTTTAAAAATACTTCTTTAAAAACCAATATATGGACTTTAAATACATCAGCAGAAATAGCTTTTGAACCTTTGCCAATAAATGAACCAACAACTCTTAAATATTTTGTAAACTATTTTAAGGCAGCTATCCCTATTGAAAAATCTTCATTCATTGATCTTTTTAACATTAAATATTTATATTTAATCAATCCTGATAAAAAGTTAATAAAAACAAAAATAAAAAATATCTACAGAAATCCCTATGTTTTTGACAGATATTTTATAACCCATGGAGCATTATTTTTTGATGATCAAAACTATTTAAAACTGGGACTTCAATTTTCAACTAGTAAGGATCTCAGAAAAAACGTCTTTCTTGAAAGAAAAAATCTATCCCAGCAAAATGTTTCATATAAACATAATGGTTATGAAAAAGTTAAAATTATTAAACGAAAATCAGATTATATAGAATTAAGTGTTGATATGAAATCTCCCGGATATCTTGTTGCGTCAGAAATCTGGTTTCCAGCATGGAATGTGTCTGTAGATAATAAAAAGGTTAAACTATTGAGAGCTTATTCTGCTTTACAAGCTGTTTATCTGGATAAAGGCAAACATAAAATTGTTTTCTATTTCTGGGATTGGTATTCATTTTGGGGTAAAATAATTACAGCATTGAGTTTAATTCTCTTGATATATATATGCTTTTTTAGAAAATGGGATAATAATTTTAGAAATAGGAAAAAATAATTATGAATATACTGTCATTAACTGTCATAATGCCGGCGCTTAATGAAGCAAATAATATACAAGAAGCTATTGAAACAACATTATTTGCTTTTGAGAAATTGAAAATCAACGGCGAAATTATGGTTATAAATGACGGTAGTACAGATAAGACAGGTGAATTGGTTGAAAAATTTGCAAATGAAAATCCGCTTGTAAAAGTAATTCATCATGAAAAACCCCTTGGTATTGGATATTCATTTTGGGAAGCCGTCAGACATTCTGACAAGGATATCGTAGTTATGTTTCCGGGTGATAATGAAAATGATCCTGAAGATGCTTTAACTTACTTTTATTTAATGAATTATGTAGATATTATTGTACCCTTTATACAAAATACTGAAATAAGAAACAGGTTCAGGCGTGCAATTTCAGTTTTGTATTCTTTTATTATCAATATGTCTTTTATGATAAATCTGAATTATACAAATGGAACTGTATTTTATAGAAGATGTATCCTAAATAGCATTGAATTAAGAAGTTTTGGCTTTTTTTATCAGGCTGAACTTCTTATTAAACTGATAAGAAAAGGTTATCTTTTTGCTGAAGTCCCTAATTTTTTAAATAAAAGAAATAATGGCAATTCAAAAGCATTAAGTTTCAAATCTTTCTTTAAAGTAATGAGCGGATATTTAAATCTTGCTTATGATATTCATATAAAAAGCATTGAATCAAGAAGAAAAGATTATAAAAAACTTTGCAGGGAGTCTATAACTTATATCCGAAGAAATTCTTTTGAAGAAAGAACAAAGGAACCGGCAAATGTCTAAAATAACAAATGAGAAGCTTATTCTAGATGGTCATAAACTTCAGTGGCATAAAGATCGCGTAAAATCCTGGTTAAATGGTGATAAAATTGCTCCTATTACAATAGATTGTGCTTTAACAAGAGCTTGTTCTTATAGATGTATTTATTGTTATAGCACTTTGCAGGAAAATAAAGGTTATAATCTATCTAAAGATGTTATTTTCAGGTTTTTGGACGATGCCGCAGAAATTGGAGTTAAGGCTGTAAGCTTTGTCAGTGATGGTGAAAGTTCACTTAGTCCGCATGTTTATGATGCTATTTTGCACGGAAAAGCAAATGGTCTTGATATGGCAATGGGAACAAACGGCTTTGCTTTAAAAGATGAAAGACTTGAAGAAATTTTACCAGCTTTAACATATTTAAGATTTAATATTTCTGCCGGTACTGCTGAAAGGTATGCTTATATACATGGCGTTAATATTGAAGCTTATAATAAAGTAATTGAAACAATCAAAAAATCAGTCGAGATAAAAAGAAAACGAAATCTCGAAGTAACTATCGGGCTTCAGATGGTTTTACTGCCTGATTTTATAGATGATATTATCCCTCTTGCAATTTTAGGAAAAAATTTAGATGTAGATTATCTTGTTATAAAACACTGCTCTGATGATGAAGAAGGTTCATTAGGAGTTCAATATGATAAGTATGATGATAATCTTATGGAAAAATTAAAAGAGGCAGAAAACTATTCTTCAAAAGATTATCTTGTAAAAGCAAAATGGTCTAAAATTGAAAGCAAAGGTAAAAGAACCTATTCCAAATGTTATGGACCTCCTTTTATTATTCAGATGTCAGGTTCCGGTCTCATTGCCCCTTGCGGCATGTTGTTTAATGATAAATATAAAGAAAAATTCCATATAGGCAATATAAACGAAAAATCCTTCAAGGAAATTTGGCAAAGTGACAGATACTGGGAAGTTATGAGATATATCACTTCTGACGAATTTGACGCAAAAAAAGACTGCGGCACACTTTGTCTACAACATAAAGTAAATGAATTTTTACGGGATTTAAAAGCTAATAATGCGATTTTTGATGATAGTTCCAGCTATCTTCCCCAGCATATTAATTTTATTTAATGTCTTAATACCGAAAGACCTGCTTTAATATAATTTTGAATTTCTTTTAATGAACGAATTCTAAATAAGCATTTTATAATATAGTTTGGCCTGAGAAAAAATCTTTTCACCGCTTTATTATGTAATTTAACAATTTCTTCTTTTGATAAATAATGCCCTTTTACAGTCGGATAATGATATGTATTCATAAATAATTCATAATTATCGATATCAGATTCAAAAAGATTATTTTCTATAGCGTAGTCATAAAATCTTGTTCCGGGAAATGCAGTTGCAGTAAAGAAATTTGCAAAATCACTATCCAATTCAATAGCTAGCCTTATTGTATCCTCAACTGTTTCTCTTGTATCCCAGGGAAGACCAATAATATAATAAGCAAAAGTCTTTAAATCTGCTTTTTTAAATATTTTAAAGGCTTCTTTGATTTTATTTAGATCGGTTTTCTTACCCATTTTTTCAAGAATTTCCTGATTGCCACTTTCCACGCCAACACTTACAAGTGTACAGCCAGCCTTTTTCATTAATTTTGCTGTATCAATATCCATCGTATCTACTCTTGTATTTGTAGCCCAGTTAAATTTTAACTTTGATTCCAAAATAATATTACACAGCTCTATTACCCAGTTTTTATCGAGATTAAAAATATCAGACCAAAGGAGAAAATCTTTCATCCCGTATAGTTCCATACATTGTTTAATTTCGCCAAGTACATTATTAACACTTCTAACCCTGACTTTTCTTCCAGAAACAGGTGAAGCAAGACAAAAGAAGCAATTAAACGGACAACCTCGTGATACTTTAATTATGCCCTGTATTTTCCCGTTATCAGGTCTAACATATATAGTATTATTTACAAGGTGTCTGGCTGGATATGGAAGTGAATCAAGATCTTCATTAAAGGGTCTGTTCGGATTATTGTGTGGACCATCAGGACTTTGCCATGTAAGTCCCATAATTTCAGATTTTAACTTTCCTGATAAAATTTCCTTAAAGGTAATTTCAGTTTCTCCCCTTATTGCCATATCAAGATCAGTAAATTCTTCCAATATCTGAGTATTAAATTTAAGAAAATGAGCACCTTTTGCAATTATCTGGATATCTGGAATTGTCTTTTTCGTAATTGAACAAACTTTTAGATCGTTCTTTATTGTTGGAGTTGTTATGCTTATAACAAGATAATCCGGCTGAAATTCTTTTAAATCTTTGACAAAATTATCAACAGAACTGTTATTAAGAGTATAATCAATTATTTTACAAGTATAACCTGTTTCTTCAGCAACAGCAGCCATATACATAAGATCTCCGGGTGGAAGCGGAGGAGCTATTACAACATCTTTTGAAGGAACTTGACAGCGATCTTCCCTGTTCATTAATTGTCCTGGTGGATATATTAATAATACTTTTCTGTTCATTTTTTTAGTTCCTTATTCTCTGACAGGTAAACGACCCATTTCTCTTGACAGTTTTATATATTCGTCATATTTGATTTTTCCGCTTATATATTTTGCTGTTAAAAGTCCTTTTGCCATAGCATTATGTGCATTATTATAATCTGAAGATGCTTCTCGTCCACATAATATTATATCAGTCGACGCAAAGTAGTTTTCCAGCTCGTCCTGTGCCTGATATCTGCTTTTACTCATAACAGGATAAGCATAAGGTACTATTACGCTGAATACATCAGTTATATCTTCCTGTTTAAACCAACCAAGCTCAAGGACATACTTAATAAGATATTCATTAAATTCTTCTTTGGACATATCTGCATACTTACTATCTGTATGATAAATAACATCTATCATTAACACAGTTTGTCCTTCAGGATAATCCAGATCAGCAAAATGGTTCATTACTGATATTCTGTTAAAAATATGCTTTTGTTCAGGGAAAATAGTAACTCTTACAGGAAGATCAAAGGCTTTAACCAAAAACACACCTATCCTTACCGTTCTGGATGAAAATTGATTACTCAGATGCATTATCGGCTTTGTAAGGCTTGTTTCTGAAAAATAATTTAAAAGAACCTTATTTGAAATTGTACTTACCAGAATATCAGCTTCTGCTACTTTTTTTTCACCATCTTTCAAATAATAAATTTTATATGGTCCTTTGTCTAATGTATCTGCTTCTATTCTTTCTATTTCTACATTAAGCTCTATTAAATGACCATTTCGGCTTAATTTTTCTGCTATCTTATCCCATATCTGGCTAAAACCTTTAACAGGGTAATAAAAAATCTTATCATTTATTGCGGCATTTTTTATAAAAATCTTCTTTAATAGCTTGCTAAAAGTAGGAATTGTAATTCTTGTATCAACAAAGTCCTTATCAAGATCGGAAGTTCCCCAGACTTTCAATGCCATAGGCAATATAAGCCTGTTGTAAAAACATTTTCCAAAACGTCCGGTCAGAATATCTTCAAAAGATTTCTCTTTTTTGCTGCTAAAAGATAAACAGATAATATTCAAAAATTGTCTTAATATAAAACTTTTACCAAATATAAATGCATTTTTAACTGAATTCAAATTTAAAAAATCAGAAAATTTAGGAGGATAATTATATAATATTTCGTCAAAATACAGTCCATGCAAATTTTCTTTTGCTAATAAATCATCACCTAAAAGATCTTGAACGATTTTAACTATTTCAGGAAGTTGAGGAGAAAGTCTGTGGGGACCTATATCAAAACGAATGCCTTTATGTTCAAGCGTTCTGCATAATCCTCCCACATTTTTTTCTGATTCAAGTATGGTGATATTGAAATCTGAATTACCGACCAGATCTAAAGCAACAGCTAACCCTGAAGGTCCTGCTCCAATTATTACAATTTTTTTTGCAGATTCCATTTTTAATTTATAAACTCCCAACTATAATTTAATTATTTAATATCATTTCCTTCGCCAAAACAGGTTATTTCTGCGAAAAGATTTAAAAAATAAGACTTTATTATTAAAAAACCTAACTTTATTTTGAATAAAAAGCCAAATTCATTTTTACCTTTAGATTTTAGATTTTTTAGAACGAATCCGGGTGAAAGATAAAAAGTAAGATAAATTTCATCAATTTTTCGGCTTAAATATTTCTGGGTTTTTTCGGTTCTAAATAGAGGTAAAGAAAAATCTTTGGTTGGATTTACAGCAAATTTGTACCAGTAATCGCTATCTATCTTACCATTTTTTACCATCTCATCGTATACTTCAGTCTTTGCGAGTGGATAAAGAATACTTGGTGCTATATAGTCAGGTTTAATCTTTTTAATAAAAGAAATTGTTTCGTTTATATCTTTCTTTGTTTCCCAGTCAAAACCTATGACAAAGTAGGCAAGAGTATCTATTTTATATTTTTTACAAAGCTCAAAAGCTTTTTCAATTTGCTCTCTTTTAACACCTTTTTTTATTTTTTTAAGTGTATTGTCTGAACCTGATTCAACGCCAAAGTGTATCCTCTTTAATCCTGCAGCTTTCATAGCAGCAATCATTTCTTCATCAAGAGGATGAACTCTTGCTCTGGTTGTCCATTTGACCTTTAAATTTCTCTTCTGTATTTCCTCACAAATTTCAAGAACTCTATCTTTTAGAAGATTAAATGTATCGTCAAAAATATTTATAAGCGGATTATCAAAAGTATTTGCTATATGTTCCATCTCATCTACAACATTTTTTGCGCTTCTCCAACGATATTTCTTGTCCTGAACATCACAGAAAATACACTGAAAAGGACAACCTCTTGAAGAAATCATAGTCACAATCTGTTCTGTACTATCTGCTGCTGTATAGTAAAGGTCATAATTTAAAAGGCTTCTATCAGGCATTTTTATATTATCCAGGGAGATATCATAATTAACCGAATTTTGTATAACCCTGCCCTCTTCTTTAAAAATCAATCCTGTTAAATCTTTGAGATTAGAAGAAACTTTTCCGGACAGAATATCAATAAGTTTAAGAAAAGTAATTTCTCCCTGTCCTGCTATTGCATAATCTACTCCCGGCAGATTAATTGTTTCTACAGGATAAATTGATACATGAGGTCCACCAACTACTATAACAAGATTTGGCAGTTTAACTTTAACTCTCTTAATTATTTCTAACATTGTATAAAGACGTAGTGTTGGACAAGAAATACCTAATAACTCAGGTGATTCATTAACTATAGCATCTACAGTTTGTTCTATTGAATAATTTAAAGCGTGAGTATCAATTATTTTAACCGGATATTCATCTTTTATTGCTGTAGCAATATACAATACTCCAAGAGGAGGGTAAGCATGGAAAGATGAAAGAACATATTTCGGTGTATAAAAGTCGGCAACTTCACCATCTTCCGGTAAATTAACTAAAAGTATTTTTTTTATATCCATTTTAACCATACTAATATTTAACTCTTAACTGACAACAAGCCTGACAGGACTTAAAAACCTTCTCTTGTGAAAGATATCTTCTGAATTTTCTATATTTCGAATTGTTCCAAATTTCTTTAAAACTGTTTTCTCTAATATTATCGACTTTATAGCACAAACAAGGATAAACATCTCCATTTGGACTTATTGAAACATTAACCCATGGATGAAGACAGGGATAGTATATATCTTTGATGTCAATATTTTCAGGCATTGTATAAAATCTGACAATCTGATCAAGTTCGTTTTTATCATTAAATCTGGGATAAAGTCTTAATTTTGTTTTACCTTTTTTTGAAAGGGTTTTGACCTGCTTATAAACTTTCTTAAAGTGTTCAAGATCAAAATATTTTTTAATTGGATATACAGTATTATAAAAATCTTTTTCAAATTCTTCTTTCTTAATGCTGGAATTCTGAAGAAAATTATCTGCTCTGAGAAAAGACAGGGTTAAAAAATCAGCATTAAAATAACTGGCCAGCTTATAAATTTCAGGAAGATCATCAAGATTATTGTCTAAAACAAGTGTTTTAATATCTATTAAAGGATAAAGCTTATTACCTTTTGCTATTTTTAGCTTTTCCAGATTTTCAGTAATTTTATCAAAAATACCGGGTTTATTCCTGTTTAAATCGTGTTTTTTACCTATACCGTCAATTGATACTCCAATTAAAGTTAACTTTTTTTTAACAAAAGACTTTATATGCTCATCTGTAAGAAGAGTTGCGTTTGATACTATATTAACTTTATGTTTCTTAACAGCCCGATCAAATATTTTATCAAAGTCTTTTTTAATTAAAGGCTCACCACCTACAAGTGTTATAAGACCAAATGGAGGAATTTGGTCAATTACATTAAACCATTCTTCCGTAGTTAACTCATTAATATTTTTATTTTCACCAATATAACAGTAATTACAGTTCAGGTTGCATTTATAAGTTAATTCCAGATTATATCTAATAGGTAGAAATGACTTATCTTTACATAATTTACTTGATAATGAGGCATAGTTATATATGACTTTATCGAATATATCTGCATAATCTATATTGAATATTCTCATTTTGAAACTCTTAATTAAAATTTGTACACATAAAACCAGCAATAATATAGGATTTTGTATTAAACTTTGTTGATATTCCTATCATATAACATTAGCTTACCTAACAATCTAACATATTCAAATTAATTTTATTACAAATTTATAATGTCTCCATCGTTTTTAATAGTTTATAATAAGACGATCTCTAAGAGCCTGTCTTGTTAAAAACTGTAAAATCCAATTATAACTGTAAAAGCTCGTGCGAAGCGGGAGTGCTGGCTAAAGCCGAAACGGCTTGCTTGGCAAGGCGTTGGAGGCTTTAACCAAACTCGTTCTAAGTTTTTGTCTGAAAGAAATTTAGTCATCAAATATAAATATGGGTTGATTATTTCTCTGGTCATATTACTGGGGATATATTTAAGACTAATTGATATTAATAAGCCTTTTATGTGGTGGGATGAACTATATTGCCATTATGAAGCCAGAATGTCTTTTCCGTTTAAACTTTTAAAAAGATTATTTCTTGACGGTTATAGTTTGCAGGCACCATTTTATTATCTTTTACTGCATTTTTGGATGAAGTTCTTTGGAGATAATGATATAACTTTAAGACTTTTATCAATTATTTCCGGTGTTATATCAATATTTGCGGCCTACTTAGCCGGAAACAGGAGTTACGCAAAATAATTAAAAATATTTTAAAAAGAGAAACCTGACTTTCCTTTTTTTGAAAAGAATGTCAGGTTTTATTATGAAACTTAATTATGCTTACAGAATGGCACTATTATCAGAAGAAGGCAAATTTTCTTGCCATAAGTCAGCGTGCAAAGTTGAAAATGTTAGTCATGATAAATTAACAAGATTCCTATCAAATAATGCTGTGAAGACTGAAACGAAGATTGAAAACCTTCCAAAAGGAGGCCAATTAATCTTTGATGATACATCAATCAACAAATCATTTTCTAAAAATATAGAAGGTGTGAGGTATGTCTGGAACTCATCAATAAATAAGGCGATTAAAGGCTATACTTTAATTAAGATAATCTATGTACATGGCAATAAAATATATAATCTTGCAGATATTATTTGGGAAAAAGAAAGAGGTACAAAAAATGAAGTAATTAGAGAAGAACTTAAAAAGCTATACGAAGCAGGTCTTAAACCAGAAATAGTATTATTTGACTGTGGGTATATGGCTTGTAAAAATGTAAACCTTATCAACTCCTTTGGTTGGAAGTATTTAACCATATGTAAATCAAATAAAATATTTGAAAAACAACAAGTTCAAACGCACAAGTTTTTCGGAGGAAAAAGCCTGTATGGAAAGGCAAGAGGAATTTATCATACAGTACAGATTGCAAAACACTGCAACAGATACATAATGACAAATTTAGAAAAGCCAATTAAAAGTCATTCGGGTTGGAAAATCTACCGAAAACGATGGATTATTGAGACAATATTCAGAAACTTAAAGTCATATTTACACCTGGAAGAATGTTCTTCAAGAAGTTTAAAAGCTCAAATTAATCATATACAGGCCTGTATGGAAGCTTTTTTATTCTTGAAAAACAAATATCCTGACAAGAGTATAGAAGCTGCTCGTCAGGATTATTTGAAGAATGTTTACTCTGTGAAATTCAATGATGATAATGCTTTATCTTATGTTGCGTAACTCCTGTAATTGAGAATAAAAACTTAAAACCTGAAGCAATTTTAAAACATGGAAATGATAACATATTTTTCTTCGAGAAAATATCTTAAAAGCTGTTTGGTTAAAGCTGAAACCTGTTTTTAAAGGTTTCAAAGACTGTCTCTCCAATTACATTAAAATCCCAATTTATCATAGCAGATGTATTAATTAGAGAAGGAAGATAACAGGTATAACATGGTTTTGTTTCAAGATGTTTGAATGCTTCATCAAAACCAACTTCGTGAATGTTCTTTGCGTCAAAGCAACCCTGCATTCCCTGACAGGGATATACCAATCCATCTTCATCTATAACTATTTCATAAAAGCCATATTGACATTTAATGGCTTTATTACCCAACTTTTTAGATGATTCATCGTAATTTAGATACTTTTGTCTGTAGTCAACAGGCCAATTAAGTACATAATTAAGTATTTTGGTAGTTGTAAAAATAGGATAACCTTTTCTTTTGTATTCAAGAATCTTCCGTTGATATTCAATTATTTCATCTGCTGTAGGAGCAAGATCTTCTTCTCCTAAAACTTCATTACCTTTAAATAAATAATTTATACCCCACTCAATTTTATTTTTTTTAACAAATTCTGCCATGAAGTCAATATCATTAACAACATACTTTGATATAGTCGAGTTTATACGAATCGGAACTTTATGAAACTCTTTAACAGCTTCAATAGATTCCATTACCTTATCAAAACAACCCTTGCCTCTTACAATATCATTTCCTTCTTTGCCGCCGTCAAGTGAAAAACATATGTTATCAAGTAATGATATTTCCGGTATTTTCTTGATTCTTTCCGGAAATTGTCCATTCGTAACTATTGCTGTTACAATCCCTTTTTCGTATATGTATTTGAAAATTTCACCAAGATCATTATGTAATAATGGTTCTCCCCCTTGAACCAGGATGTATCTTGTTCCTTTTTTATACAGATTGTCAATTAACTTTTTTAAATCTTCTAATTTCCAGTCGGGTGTCTGTCTTTGTGAATAATGACCAAAACAATAAGCGCAATTCAGATTACATCTGCTGTTAATAACCAGATTCACGTAGAATGGATAGGGCTTTTTATTAAATGCTTTTATAGAAAGAATATAAAATAAAGTTCTGGCCCTGTTCCAAAGACGAGTAAACTCGGTTTTTCTAGTAATTTTATTCATAATTCTTTAATAAATCCTTTATACTATTGAAAATTTGTTCTGCTGTTAATCCGTAAATATTTCTCAAATAATCCTGACTACCTGCTATCTCTACATATTCATCAGGTATTGCAAATCTTTTAATTCTAACATGTAAGTTATTATCTGTTAAAATACCGGAAACCTGACTTCCTAATCCTCCAATAATATTATGTTCTTCTATTGTCACCATAAATTTACATTTTTTGGCACTCTCAAGAATTAAATCTTTATCAATAGGTTTTATAGTGTGCATACTTATCAATTCCGGATTAATTTCCTGATCCTGAAGCATTTGAGATACTTTCAATCCTGTCTCCAGCATATTCCCTGTTACTATAATCGATATATCTTTCCCTTCCAGGACTTTTATACCTTTACCTATTTCAAAACATTTTGACTCATTATGTATAACAGGTTCTCCACTTTTGCCCAATCTAAAATAACATGGCCCTTTAAGATTTAATGAAGCCTCAACAGCTTTTTTAACTTCAAAAGGATCACCCGGATTAATAATAGTCATATTAGGCAGACAGCTCATAATACCAATATCCTCAATTGAATGATGTGTTGGGCCTGCAGGACCATATGTTAATCCTCCTCCAATTCCTACAAGTTTAACAGGCAGATTCTGATAACAAAGATCAACCCTTATCTGCTCAAAACATCTCATAGTAATAAAAGGAACTATAGCATAAGCAAAAACGGTCTTCCCGCTCATTGCAAGCCCTGCCGCAACACCGATCATATTAGATTCAGATATTCCAATATTCAGATATCTCTCGGGAAATAATTTTATAAATTCCTCAAGAATTGTATAACCAGTATCAGAAGATAAAAGATAAATATTTTCATCTTCTTTTGCAAGTTCTATAAGTCTTTTTATGAAACTATGCCTCATATTTTTTCGTTAAGCTCCTCAATAAATGCATCTGCTTTATCTTTTGAGACAGAAAAATAATGCCATTCCATTTTATTTTCAGCAATTGCAATATCTTTTCCTTTTATTGTATGTGCAATTAATACCGATGGCTTTTCAGCTTTAAAAGGTATATTGGAAAGAATCTCAGTAAGTTTATTCAGGTCATGTCCGTTTGATTCTTTAACATTCCAGCCAAATGCTTCCCATTTTGCTTTAAATGTTGAAATTGGCTGAACATTTTCAACTATATCGAAACCTTGAAGATTATTTGCATCAATAATTACAACCAGATTATCCAATTTTAACCTTGAGGCTAGCATGGCTGCTTCCCAAATACTGCCTTCCTGACACTCTCCATCTCCCATTAATACAAATATTTTATAATTTTTTTTGTCATTTTTTGCAGCAATAGCCATGCCGGAAGCTATTGGAAGCCCATGTCCAAGTGATCCAGTAGATGCTTCTATTCCTGGAACACTATCTTTCTTTGGATGTCCAAATAAAGTACTGCCATTAACCAAATATTCATCAAGCTTTTCTTTATTTATAAATCCTTTTTCAGCAAGTACTGTATATAATGCAGAAACTGAATGACCTTTGCTAAGAATAAATCTATCTCTGTCAGGATGATGAGCTGAAGGTATATTCATTATATTAAAATAAAGCACCGATATTATATCAATAGCAGAAAGAGCGGAACCAAAATGAGGCCCTTTTTGATGCATTTTAACAAGTTGTTTTCTTAAATTTGTTACAAATTTTCTCTCCAACTGCAAATTCCTCTTTTTATTTTCCAAATTTGTCAATCCATTTTTGAACTTCATCAACTTTAACCGGAATATTTCCAACTTTATTTACCGCAATAGAAGCAACAATATTAGCAATAGCTGATGCCTCCATAGAATTAGCCCCTCTACACATTGATAGACTATATGCTGATAGTAATGAATCACCTGCACCTACCACATCCGGCGGATTAACAGTCAATGCCGGAAAATGTTGTGATTTTACTATTTTATCTCCATTTTTTGGAAGATTTTCATAGGCCAAAAACCCATTTTCACCCAATGTTATTACAAGATTTTTAACTTTTGTTTTTTCAAGCAAGGTCATAGCAATTTTTTCAAGACCACTATAATTATCTCCAAGTGCTATGCGAGCCTCTCTTTCAGTAGGTGTAATGAGATCAAAATTGATGAATTTTTTTACATCACCTATCTGACTGCTGCTTTGTGAATCTCCAAAAAGCTTTATACCATAACGATTTGAGATTTCATAAATCTGACTTATAAGGTAAGGAGTTATCGTCCCGTAGTTAAAATCGCTCATTATAATGCCATCTAGCTTATTAGCAAGTGAACTTATATAATTCAGGATTTGATCCTGTATTTTTTGACTGATATGATGTTCCTGAAGTCTTGAAACTCTTATTATTTTTTGACTACCAACCATATACCTGATTTTAAAAGTTGTCTGACGGGTACTATCAATTATTAATTCAGTTATAATATCATCTTTATTTAATTCATTTTGAACAAAGCGGCCCGGATCATCATCTCCTATAGCTGATATATAATAGCATTTTGCACCAAGAGCCTTAACATGCCTTGATACTACTGCTGCGCCTCCAACAAAGCTCTTTGCTTCAAGCTCCCTTATATTAAGTATTGGAGCTTCTGCACTCATACCAAGTGCATCACAGGCAATATAATGATCTACCATGGTATCCCCGATAACAAGTACATTTGCTTTTTCAAATGAACTGCAATAATTTTTCAGCGTAGAAATTGATATATTCTGCCGATTAAGAGCTGACTTAAAAAGATTTCTGTTTTTAGCATCCTGATCAGATAAATCATCATCCAGAAAACTTGAAGAAGTATATTCTACCTGTCCTGCACTAAATGCTACCTTACCTCCAAATTTTTCAACAAGATCAATTTCAGTTTTTATATGTTGAATTTGATCGCTAAATTCTTCGCCCCTAACATATACATCGGGTTTAACTGCCTTAATTACATCCAATATTGATATATCGTTGAAAATAATTACTTTATCAACATTATGAAGTGATGCAACACTTTTTGCCCGTTCCTTTTCATCGAAAAAGACAGATTTATTTTTTTCTTCAAGCCAGTTTATTCCTTGAACAGCAACAATAAGAATATCTCCTTGCTGTTGTACAAATTCAAGAAACCTTAAATGTCCGGGATGAATAATATTAAAATGCCCCTGACAAAGTACCAGATTTTTTTTCTGGTTTTTTTGCATAACTGAATAACTTTTTAACTCATTTATATCAATGATTTTGTCTTTTATAAACATTGGTTTTCCTGCTATATAAAGTTTACATGCTCACCCGGATTTTCAAGCTCACTTAAATACCTGTTAATCTCATCCATTCGACAGTTTTTTCTGCAATTTACAGCATTCATTTTATCTTTTACAAATTCATAACAGTCTTTTCTTCTATCACATTCCCATATATCCTGAAAACTATTTTCATTAATATTTCCATAACAGAATTTATCATTTTCCAAATACGAACTACAGCCATATACACTTCCATCAGCCATTATATATCCCCATAAAAACGGAACTGCTCTGCATTTTGAATATCTATCATCGGGATCAGAAAGCTTGTTCATTGTTTGCTTTCTAAATATTATCTTGAAATTGTCTGAATTATAGGACTTTAATTGCTCATCCAAATAAAGATACTTCGAATAGCTAATATCTTTGTATTTATATGTATTACTGGATAAATGCTGAGAGTATGGTTTTACAACAAGATAATCAAATCCGGCTTCTTTTGTTATTTGAGCAAGTTCAAGCACTGTATCGTGATTATCGGGAAGGAGCAGTATCTGTGCTCCAAGAGTACAGGAATACCCCTTTTCCTTTTTTAAGGAAACTGCCCGTTTCATATTGTTTATAACCATATTAAAATTATTTTCATTTGTACCGTGAATTTTTGCATAAGTTTCAGAATTTCCGGCATTTATACTAACTTTAATCCACTTACAATTTTTTACAAAAGCCTCTGTATTTTTTTCGTTAAATGGCACCATATTAGTTGTCAACGCAGTATCTATGCCTATTTTTATACAATGTTCAATAATTTCCGGTAAACGTTTGTATAATGTTGATTCCCCTTCCCCTGCAAACATTACACTTTTAATGCCAAGCTCAGCTATCTCACTTAAACGATTTTTTAAAACGTCAAAAGGTATTTCCCTGTTTTTATACCCGATATAATCTTTAGCACAAAAAATACACCTGTGATTACAATAACCTACAGGAGATATTTCCATATAAATAGGATAAATTTTTTTTGCCGTTTCCCAGTTTTTGTATCCTGATTGCCATTGAGCAACTCTATCAGGATGAAATATCAATTTATGATTATCTATTCTGTATTTATCCTGCATTTATGATTGTCTAACCTCATTAATAGCCATTAATATTGTTGATATTTGCCTGGAGATATATTCTTTCTGATTACAGAATAAATCTGTCAACAGATGAAGATAGTATGCATGCCCTGATTCAGCATAATTATAATCATTTGCAGCAAGGTAGAGATTAAAATTCCCAATCTTTCTGAGAGCATTATCAGGATTAAATGCAGATAATGTTATAACTGGACTTGTTTTGAAATTTTCTTTTACAAAATTTGCTGCATTAACGATATTTTTAGATGTCCCTGAGCTGCTAACAGCAATTAAACCATCACCATCAGACATTATTATTTTCAACATCTCCATATAAGCATCTTCATAACAATAATCATTACTAAAGCAGGTTAAAAGTGCTCCTTCCGTATTACAAAACGATGGAATAAGACCATTTTTAGTAAAATCAGCAGCAAAATGAGCAGATATGGATGCGCTTGCTCCATTTCCAAGAAAGAAGAGTTTCTTTTTCGACAATTTAATAGTATTTAAGCTGCTTAAAACAATTTTAAACCATTCTTCAGCAGGAATATCTTCCAATCCGTTGCTAAATTCAGCCATTTTTATTATATTTGTAAATTCCAAATAATTTTGCTCAATTTTACCCTTTAAATCCATTATTTAAAATCCTCAGAAAACGATCCCATTATTATAATCCGATTGTAACATAAAATATCTTTCAGATGAGTCAACAGCACAACGATAACCGTTTAAAGGGAATCCATATAAACTCTCAGTCTGTAATAATTTTGGAAAAATATCTTTTGGAAAATCACTAATACCATCAGGAATTAGATTTAAAATTTCTTTGTTAAAACAGTATAATCCCGAATTTACCCAGTTCTGCTTTTTTAATTCTAATTCAGACTCTACCGGCCTTTCAAGAAATTTTAAAATTTTATTATCAGTATCTATTTCAACAATACTGTTGGATTTATCTCTTTCATGAATAATTATTGTGCCTACAGCATTTGTTTTAGACTTATGAAAATTTATAAACTCGGTATAATTCTGATTTGTAACTACATCTCCATATAAAATAAGAAAATTGTCAGTTTCTGACAGAATATTCTGGACTTTTTTAACTGCTCCTGATGTTCCAAGAGGATATTCTTCATAACTGTAAATTATATTTACTCCAAGACTGCTGCCGTCTTTAAAGTGAGAAGTAATATGATCAGCAAGGTAATGAAGGTTGATAATAATATCCTTTATTCCATGCCTTTTCAAATGCTCAATTGTATATTCCAGAATAGGTTTATCTCCAAGTTTTAGCATCGGCTTTGGTGAATTTTTTGTTAACTCATTAAGCCTGGTACCAAATCCCGCACATAAGATCATCGCATAAGTCATACAATTATCTTCCTTAAATCAGAAATCCTGTCGATTATATAATCAGGCTGTATATTTTCAGGAATATTAAGATCTGTTTTTATCATTGGTTCAAGATGTTTCCCGGATTTATACTGTATAGTTTTACAACCTGCAAGAAATCCGGCTATTATATCTGAGATTCTATCACCTACCATAAAACTTTTTGACGGATCAATACTGTATTTTTCAATTGCCTTGATAAGAAGACCTGGTTTAGGTTTTCTACAATCACATAATATTCTGTATTTTTCAACATCTGCTTCAGGGTGATGCGTGCAGTAAAATATTTCATCAATCTCTGCCCTGCAATTCTGCTTAAGCAAAAGTGTCTTATAATCAAAATTGAACTTAATTAATTCCTCTTCTGAAATGATACCTCTTGCCACTATTGGCTGATTGGTAACTATGAATGTCCAATAACCAAGATTTTTGCAATATGCAATTATATCAGCAGCTCCATCATATAATTCCACAGAACTGATCAAGCTGATATAATCTGTATCAACATTAAGAACACCATCTCTGTCAAAGAAAACTGCTTTATTACTCATTTTTTAAAACCCGGATGTATTTTACGCTAAATATTTAAACCAACTGCTTGTTGCTGACTCTATTGATTCTTTATCCCAGACCGGAGCTTCTTTCCAGTAATCTATATTTTCAAGAATTTTTTGAACACCCGCTTCAAGAGAAATTTCGGGTTTCCAGTTTAAAAGTTCTTTGATTTTACTGATATCCGCATAAGTACAATCAGGTTCACCCGGTCGCTTTGGAATATATATTTTTTCTCCTTCCAGTAAATCGACAAGTCTGTTTACGCTGTAAGTATTATCACTACCCACATTCATAATCTCATTTGTCAGATTAGAAGCTGCTGCAGAATAAAATGCTCTGGCAACATCTGTTACATATGTAAAATCTCTAGTCTGAGTTCCATCACCTACTACAGTAAAAGGCCTGCCTGCAAGCTTCTGCGCAAGAAATACCCCGAAAACAGCTCCATAAGTTCCTGATGTTCTTGAACGAGTACCATAGACATTAAACAAACGCAGACTGACAACAGGTAACTTATAAAGTTTACCCCAGTGCATTACATACTGCTCGGCAATATTTTTAGTTAAAGCATAAGGATATTGAGGTCTGATTTCTGCCGTTTCAGGAGTAGGATAAACATCGGGAATCCCATAGCAGGAAGATGATGCAGAATAAACAAATCTTTTAATATTATGTTTTTTAGCTGCCTGTAACACGCTAATTGTTCCTTCAACATTAGATTGATGATAATCAACAGGTTTTTCGATAGAAGGAACGATATCTGCCAATGCTGCAAGATGAAATACCCAATCAACACCTGCAAATAAACTTTCTATTTTGGAATAATTCTGAACATTCTGTTCTATAACAGTTAAATTTTTATTATCTTTTTGATGCTGCAAATTTTGTAATCTACCGGTAGAAAAATTATCAACTACTATTACTTTATGACTTTTTTCTAAAAGCAGATCAGTTAAATGAGAGCCTATAAAACCTGCTCCACCGGTTATAAGTGCCGTTTGTTTAAAATTATCCGACATTTTATCTCTCTATAAAATTTTATGCTTATAAATCTTTATTTTGAACATATTATTACCATATTCTGTCACAAAATTATAATTATTATCAACAAAATTCTGTATTTTAAAGCCGTAATCAACACCAAAAAACTGATAAATCAGCTCAAGCGTATCACGGTTATTTATAAAAATGTAGTCAGGAGACTTTTTAGACAGATCATTTACTATTTTATCTTCACCATAAGCCAGCACAAATGTTGGTATTAAGTTGTAATATTTATTATCAGAAGCTCTATCAGTAAGAAAATTAAGCATAGGTCCCTCGGGAATCATTAAAAAAGTTTTATCCTTCGGAATATTATTTTTAATATAATCCAAAGTTTCATTAAGAGGAATGCCAAAATATTTATCGCTATAAATCACGCCTCGTTCGGTTTTTATCGGAACGGTTTTAATATTTGAAGATATATATGTATAATCAGATTGTATAAAAAGTCCTATAAGAGTTACTACCATTACACAGGCAAGTGCCCATGCTTCTCTATTTGGTATTTTAAATAATTTAGGCAAATAATCAGCTACAAAAACAACATTAACAAGTAAAGCAAGAGGGATTAAGAATGTTCCGAAAACATGAAGCTTAATAAAAAAATATGATTTAAAAGTAGCTACTAAACCAGCAAGGACAATTGTTATAAAAATTTTATCTTTAATTTCTATTCTTTCAATTATTGTATAAATATTTTTAATAATTAATCCTAATTTCATATTTTTTTCAGTGTTTTCTGGTTCTAATATTTTTTTATATTTCATAAAATTGATAAATTGTCTGATAATGAGAAAAAACAGGATTAACGTGGTACTAATTGGAAGCCAGGAAAAACTATTATCAGTAGAAATAGATTTGATGCCACTTTTTGGAATAATAATTAGTAAAATAATAATACTTATTATTTTAATTACCTTATACCACTTTATATGACCTATTTTATTGTCCAGAAATAATAATATGATATAAATTAGTGCTATACTTTGAAAATACTTTATTATAAACATTAAAAATAGATTTAAACTTTCAAAAAAAACTGACTTACTGAAGAAAAATCCAACAACATTTGTATAGAAAAATTTAAATGACGGTAGTGAGACTATATTTATCATAAATCTTGAATATTCAAGGTAATCAGATAACCCAACTCCTTGAAAAATAAGCGAAAAAATTGATATTAAAGGAACTGCAAGCAGACACAGAATGTAAAGCATCAAATTTTTTATCTGAAATGACTTTGAAAATAATATTATTATTCCCGAAATAATTACAAATGGAACAAATTCAGTCTTTGATGCAAGAGATAATCCCATAAAAAATCCCGAAATAAGCAAATATCTCAGTCTTGAATTCTTTAAATAGTAAATAAAAAACAAGACTGACAATAAAAATCCGCTTAATGCATAAGAAATAGAATAACAATACGGAAAAATATAACTTGTATGATAATAATTAAAGACACAAGAAATAAGAATGAAAAATGTAGTCGCCCAGCTCAATTTTTTTGATGTTAAAGTTCTCGCTATAAGATAAAAAGATAATAAAATAATAATCGAATTTGCAATTCCTGCAAAATATAATGTATTAAGATTTTGACCAAAAATAAAAAAAAGAATAGCATTTATTTGGTAAGAAAGAGGACCATACAGGTTAATTATATCCTTATACAGAATTTTTCCTTTTAACATTTCCATTGGAATATAGGCTTCCCGCCCGTTATCTATGATCGGATGTCCTTGATGCCCTATAAATATAGGACATAATATATAAAAAATAATTAAAATTGTTAAAAATACATATATATCTGATTTATATTTTTTTATATATTCCACAAATCCTCTCCACTTGGATCTTATTGTTATTATATTTTAATTAATTTTTACAAACAAGTTATCAAAATAAAAAACCCCTGACGATTTAATTAATTTTCTAAACTATTTCATTGTTTCATTAAAGTTAAGGTGTCAATCCTGCATGAGGACTTTGCCCTCAGGATCTCAAAATTTTCAATACTCAAATAATGAGATTCTTCGCTCCTTTTAGTCGCTCAGATAACAATTCGTCAAAACTTTTGAATCAAAGTACTATTTTATTAAAATAAATTTTACAAAATATGGTAATAAGCGTGTTTTAATAATATACTAATCAATACTTATCTTTTTGTTTTTGAGTGGAGAAGGAAAATGAATAAACCTATTCCTTGGTCGTCAGATGAAATAGAAATATTAACAAAATATTGTTTGTCACACAAAACTCTACAAGAACTTCTTGAACTGTTCCCAAATCGTACAATTCCTTCAATTAAGCACCAAATCAAAAAATTAAATTTAACTAAATCAAGAAATTACTGGACAGCCGAAGAAATTCAACTTTTAAAGGATAATTATTCTGCTGCTGAATCATTTGAAGACCTGTTAAAACTATTTCCCGGACGTACCTATAGAGCGATTAAACGCAAAGCAACTATATATAAATTAAGTCGAAAAAACTATTGGACAAAAAAAGAAATCAAAATACTAAAACAGTACTACCCCTCAGATATTAACTCTGAAGATTTATTAAAGTTGCTGCCTGGTCGTAGTCATGAAGCAATAATTTTCTACGCTTACAAGTTAAAATTAAAAAGACCAGAAGTCTGGTTAGAGGATGATATCAACAGATTAAAACAATATTATCCTGCAGACATAACTAATGAAGAACTACTAAAATTATTCCCCGGCAAAACCTATTCCTCACTTGTACATAAAGCTTCAAGATTAGGTATAAGAAGAGCAAAGCGTAAACCGGCTCCTAAAGAAATTAAAAACAGACGTTGGACTGAAGATGAATTAGATTTAGTAAAGAAATTTTATTATTCAATGACAAGAGAAGAATTACTTAGATTACTTCCTAATCGCACTGAAAGCGGATTAAAACAGCTTATCAGAAAACTTGGATTTCCCAGAAAGCCGATAGAAGGCAATCCTTACACAAAATGTCCTCCCTGGACAGACAGAGAAATTAAAACTTTAATCAAATATTATGATAATAAACCTAATGAAGAATTGCAACAACTCATACCAGGCCGATCTTTATCTGCAATTAATATGAGAGCATATTTGCTTGGCATAAAAAGAGGCCGATTTACCTGGGCTTCTAAAGGCTGGTGTCGACCATGGAAAGAAGAAGAACTTGAAATACTGAAAGCAAATCTTGATAAGACTGCTACTGAAGTAAGATTATTATTACCTTATAAGACTATCGGCGGTATTCAAAAGAAGGTCAAATCAATTTTTGGTGTTTCCATTAAGAAAAAATAAGAACTTTTTTAAAATATTTTGTAATCCTTATGACAATACTATTTATCATTAATAAATATAAGAACTGAATTTATAAAATTATATATATTCAACAAATATATATATATGTAAAAAAACAAGTTCCAATATTTACTGTATAACTGTATAATTGAAAAGAAAGTTAGTTAAAGAGTAAAAGCAGGTGAAACATGATAGAAGAATTTAAAGGTCTAAAAAAGGTTCAGATGATAATATTCCGACTTGGAAATGAAGAATATGCTGTACCTATTACATGTATTCATGAAATAATAATGCCCCAAACTCCAACACACATACCTAAATCTCCATCATTTGTAGAAGGTATAATAAATCTGCGTGGACATATTATACCTATCATTGATGGAAAGAAAAAATTTATGCTTGATGTTAAGAAAACAGATTTAACCGGCTCAAGAATAATGGTGGTGGATATAGATAACGAAATTATAGGATTAATTGTAGATGAAGTATCTGAAGTAATTCATCTTAATACAGAAGACATAGAACCACCTCCGATTGATATGTCAGAAGATGCAGATTTTCTGTGGGGAGTCGGCAAATTTGAAAACAGATTATTAATTTTGATTAATCCAAAGAAATTTCTTAATACTCATGAAATAACTAATCTTAAAAAAGTGACTAAAGCTGTAGAAAATATATCACAGGTAAAAAAAGTAAAAGAAAACGAAATAGTTACTACAGCTTAAAATAAGACATCAATAATAGTAAACAGGCAGGAAATGTTTCCTGCCTGTTTACTATTATTATTCAGCTGTAACTGCTTTGGATAAACCTCTTGGATGATCGACGTCTCGTCCGAGTAAATCAGCCATTTTAACGGCTAAAATTTGCAGGGTTATTACCGTTAACATCGGAGAAATCAGTTCATCTGATTCAGGTATATTTATAAAACCGGCGCCTTTAAATAAAGTCTCAATATGTTTATCTTTCTGGTTTTTAATTATTATTAGATCTGGATTTAGTTTATGCTTAATTTCTTCGGTGTTTTTAATTGCAAGATTATAATTAATATCACCTGCTTTATTATGGACAATTATAGAAATAACCGGAGTATTTTCATTCAAAACAGCCATATGCCCGTGTAAAAATTCTCCTGTTGGATATCCATTTGCATCTATATAGCTTGTTTCCTTTATTTTTAAAGCACCTTCCTGCGCAGCGGCATAGTTAGTCCCTCTGCCAAGAATTACCAAATTTTTTGATTCTTTAATTTTGCCTGCAATTTTTTCTATATTTATATCGTTTCTGAGCAATTTTTCTATTTTATGGATCAAAATATGTAGTTCAAGCTTGAGTTCCTTTACTCTTTCCCGGGTAACTGATTCTCTCTGTTCTCCAAGATATAAAGCAAGAGCATAAAGATTAAGCAACTGTGCAGTAAATGATTTTGTAGCAGCAATGCTTTTTTCTACACCTGCTCCAACTGTCATTTTGGACTCTGCAGCATTATGTATTGCTGAATCAGGATTATTAGTCAAAGCAAAAGTATGTGCTCCTTTTCCTTTTGCAGACTCCAGTGCTGCAAGCGTATCTGCTGTTTTACCTGATTGAGATATAGCAATCACAAGATCATTTGCAGACAAAATAGTATCCCTATGAGCAAATTCGCTCGCAAAATCAACTTCTACAGGAAGTTTTGCTATGGTTTCAATAAAATATTTTGCAATATTTCCAACATTTCTTGAAGAACCGCTTGCAACTATATAGACTTTAGAAAGATTTTTAATATCTTCAATTGGCATTTCAAGGCAGATATTTTGAACAGACTCATTAACCGGCAAATACCTATTAGCAAGTTCCTTGATGATTTCAGGCTGCTGCCATATTTCTTCATACATTGAAAACTTATATTTCCTGCCGGATTTTTTAAAGCATCTCAAAAAAAATTCTGACAATTTATTGAGAATTTTAAATCCCGCAGTTGGTTTTTTAATATTTTGTATAAAATTAGGCGTACTCATACCATGTATATCGGATATATCCGCATTTTTCTTTGATATTTTTATAAAAAAGAGTCTATTTTGTAAAGTTTTGGTAATAAATCTGGTTTTCTTATGTTTCAATAGCTTCAAAACCTGCTTATTATTATTTTATAGCTAAATCAATATTTTATGGCTGGATTATATTGAAAATGACTTTGTTTATTTATTTATAGCATTATTATTCTAATTTTTTCAACGGTATTAATGGGATTATTTTTATATTTTTTAAAATTTTATCAATTTTTTGAGGCAATTTTTGTCCTTACAATGTTTTTATATAATTATGAGACCGCTATATAACTATAACTTTTGCAAAAAATAAAGATTTGCGGTCGATCTTTGAAAAAGTGAAAGGCTCGGCGGCGACGATAAGCCGGCGGCATGCCTTGATACTAAATTGCACCCAAGGCAAAGTAAAAGGGAGTATCTTCATGAAAAGTGAAAATGATTTTTTAACTAAAATATCTAATATTGACAGCAATTTAAAAAATAATAAGCTTGGCTTTAACAGCCATATGCAGAATGAACCTGCAAAAAAATCTTATTATTGTGATAAATCAGCTATTGAAGATTATAAAAATATGAAATCCGAAATCAATGATTTTAATTTTGAAATAAGCCCTCAAAAACTTGCTTATCAGGAACTAAGAATCAGAAATTTTCATAATAAATAAGTATAAAAAAATTTGTGGTTCATTCTTGAAATTTTTAGTATAAAACTTTTTTAATTAATATTTTTAGAAGTCGTCTCAAAAATGAAAAACAGCTTTTAACTTATTGTGCCGGTAAGTTCTACGGAAACATGATGTTGCATAGTCTGACTGGTATTTGAAACATTTAAGAACTGGCAAAATAAAATTGCAAGCATAATTAACCCTGAACCAACGATTTTTTTAGATATCCCCATACTAAAACCTCTCGTCTAGAAAAAATTTAAAAGTGGTAAAATCTATGATACTTCGAGAAATAAAAAATACTACAAAGACTTCTAAAATTTCATTTTTTTATAAACTTTTATTAATGGTAAAATTTAATAATTATGGTAATAAGTGTAAAAAAACCACTAAATAGCCTTTATCTGCATGTCCCCTTTTGTAAGGATAGATGTTTTTATTGCAGTTTTGTTTCTCTTGTTGATAAAAACAATTATAAGGAAAACTACATAAATGCTGTTCTGGCAGAGATGGATGAAGTTTTAAACAGTCATAAAAGTCAAAAACTAGATTCCATCTATATTGGAGGCGGAACTCCTTCTTTGCTTGAAATTAAATACTTTGAGCTGATATTCTCCAGAATAAACTCACTATCTAATATTTCAAAAGATGCCGAAATTACTATTGAAGTTAACCCTGGAACAATTGATGCTGATTATTTAAAAAGCCTTAAATCACTTGGGATTAATCGTTTAAGTATAGGCATTCAAAGTTTTAATGATGATATTTTAAAATCTATAAATAGAATCCATAATAAAAATGAAGCTGCTGAAGCAGTTAATATGGCAAAAAACGCTGGTTTTGATAATATAAGCATAGATTTAATATATGGACTTCCGGGTCAAAATCTGAATATATGGGAAGATACTTTAAATCAGGCTATAAAGCTTGATATTCAGCATATTTCAACTTATGGATTAAAAATTGAAGAAGGAACTGTCTTTGCAGAAAAAACTCCTCCAAATCTGCCTGATGAAGATATGTCAGTTGAAATGTATTTAAAAACAATAGGGATTCTTAAAAAAAATAACTTTGAGCATTATGAAATAAGCAATTTTGCAAAATCTAATCGAGAGTCAAAACACAATCTTGCTTACTGGCATAATGAAGAATATTTTGGTTTTGGGCTCGGAGCTCATGGTTATACAGATGGAATCAGATATTCAAACACCTGTTCTATTGAAAAATATATAGAAAATCCCTTTGAAAAAGCTTCTGAACATAAAGTAACAATACAGGAAGCTATAGAAGAAGGGATATTTCTTGGTTTGAGACTGACAAAAGGAATAGATGTTAATAAATTTAACTCTGAATATAGAATAAATTTAATGGAAAAATATGAGAGTGTAATTAACAAGTACATTAATTTAGGTTTTATGGATATAAAAGAAGGCTATCTAAGACTGACCACAGAAGGTATTTTGATCAGCAATACAATTCTGGCAGAGTTTATAGAATAAGCAGAATAAACGCCTTAATTTAACTCAGCGGATTTCTTTATTTTGAATTTTCTTTTAAATAAACTTCACAGTTCAGGCAGGATTTTTCACATGCTTTTTGAGCAAGCTCCCAACATCTTTTTTCTCTTTCTTTTAAAGCAGCACAATTTGCCCTCGTTTCAAGAGGACAATCTTTTAGTTTCCAACAAGGCATAAGCTCTAATAATTTTTTGATTCCCGGAATACTTATATTTTCATCATGAATAAGTTTTCTCAAGCATTGTATCCATACGAGATCATTTTGAGAAAACATTCTCTTTCCGCCATGACGAGAAGGCTTTATTAATCCCTCATCTTCGTAGATTCTTAGTGTTCTTGGGTGAACATCAAGAAGCCTTGCAGCTACTCCCATAGGATAAACAGGTAAATTTCCATTGACTTGCATATTTCCCTCATACAAATTATAATTTAACTAAGTTATAAAAATTTTAATTTATAATACAGTTGACAATTATAATTGTCAAGTTATAGTATAATATTAACATGTATATTAGGAGTTTACAATGAAAATAGCTATTACTGCAAATAGTAAAGATCTTGATAGTAAAGTTGATTTGAGATTTGGAAGAGCATTTGGCTTTATTATTTACGATTTGGATAACGATAAATATGATTTCGTTGATAATGTGCAAAATATTGAAGCCGCACAAGGTGCAGGCATTCAAGCTGCACAAACAGTAGTTAATCAAGATATAGAAGCATTAATAACAGGTCATTGCGGACCAAAAGCATTTAAAGTTTTATCAGCAGCAGATATAAAAATTTATGTCGGAGCTCAAGGAACAGTTAAAGAAACTATTGAAAAATTTAAAAATA
>JAQVCB010000015.1:0-5765 GCA_028689995.1 Candidatus Gastranaerophilales bacterium | reverse complement strand
GATATAGAAGCATTAATAACAGGTCATTGCGGACCAAAAGCATTTAAAGTTTTATCAGCAGCAGATATAAAAATTTATGTCGGAGCTCAAGGAACAGTTAAAGAAACTATTGAAAAATTTAAAAATAATGAACTTCAAGAAACAACCGGTGCAGATGTTGAAGGGCATTGGATGTAGCGAAAGCGAGCAGAGACAAGAGGACGGGCTAAGCCCGACTGTAAGTCATTTAATGCAAACTTTCAAGATAACCCCAAAGAAAGAGGTAAATTATGCCAGGATTAGATGGAACAGGACCGGCAGGACAAGGACAAAGAACGGGCAGAGGAAAGGGACAATGCAATGGTAACTGGCAAGGTAAGGGTAGAGGACAACAAAGCGTTAATTGTCGAAACTTACAAGGAATGCCGGCGCAGGATGAATTAACTATCAGAAAAGCTCAAAAAGCTTCTATTGAGCAACGAATAAAAGAGCTTGAAGATAAATAAATATTTTAAAAATGAGAGATTAAATGAGAATAGCTGTAGCAAGTGGAAAAGGTGGAACAGGTAAAAGTACTGTAGCAACAAATCTGGCGTATATTCTTTCTGAAAAGTACAATGATGTATGTTTGATTGATTGTGATGTTGAAGAACCTAACTGCCACATATTTTTAAAACCGGAAATAAAGAATAGTGAAGAAGTATTTTTATCAGTTCCACAAATTGATGAATCAATTTGTGTTGGTTGTGGACAATGCGTAAATATATGTCAATTTAATGCACTTGCTATTGTTAAGAAAAAAATTATTGTATTTCCAGAATTATGCCATAGCTGTGGAGGATGCTGGCTTATTTGTCCTGTTCAGGCTGTTAATAAGGACCAAAGACAAGTTGGTATTGTTGAAAAAGGAATATCGGAAAAACTAAAATTCATTCACGGAAAATCAAAAATTGGTGAACCAATGTCGCCACCCTTGATAAAAAAAACCAAAAAAGCCGGACAAAATCATCATATTAAGATTTTAGATTGTCCTCCGGGAACTTCCTGTCCTGTTATAACAGCTGTTGACAGAGTAGATTTTGTAATTATGGTTACAGAACCAACTCCATTCGGACTTTATGATTTAAAACTTGCCGTTGATGTTATGAAAAAACTTGACAAAGATTTTGGAATAGTAATTAACAGATCAAGTGAAAATGATTATTTAATCGAAGATTACGCTGCATCTGAAAACATAGAAATTTTAACTAAAATCGCAGATGACAGAAGAATAGCAGAATGCTATTCCAAAGGTAAACTTGTCGTGAAAGAACTTCCTGAATATATAGATGCATTTAATCCTCTTTTAAAATTAGTAAAAAGGATTAAACAATGAAAGAATTTGTAATTATAAGCGGAAAAGGCGGAACAGGGAAAACAAGTATTACAGCTTCTTTGGCTGCATTAGCTAAAAATAAGGTAATGGTTGACTGCGATGTTGATGCTGCTGATTTACACTTGATTTTAAAACCACAAATAGAGCTAAGAACAGATTTTTATGGGGGAAAAAGTGCTGAAATAAATCAGGAACTTTGTATTAAATGTGGAAAATGTATAGGAATTTGTAAATTTGATGCAGTGCAAAGCAGGAATGCTGAAAACATAAATGATAAATTTTCATTTTCAAAAACTCATTCACATAATAATTATTTTTCAATTGATAGAATAAAATGTGAAGGCTGCGGTGTTTGTTATCACTTTTGCCCAAGTAATGCAATAAAATTTGAAGAAAAACTTTCAGGCGAATGGTATGAATCAAATACAAGATTTGGAAAGCTTATTCACGCAAAACTTGGAGTAGCAGAGGAAAATTCAGGAAAACTCGTTACAAAAATAAGAAATCATGCAAGATTAGTTGCCCATAAAAACAACTGTGACTTGATAATCGTTGATGGTTCACCGGGTATCGGATGTCCGGTTATTGCTTCTATTTCTGGAGCTAACCTTGTATTGATTGTAACAGAACCATCATTATCAGGTATTCATGACTCAAAGCGAGTTTTAGAACTTACGCAACACTTTAGAATCCCTGCATGTATATGCATTAACAAATTTGATATTAACCTTGATTTAACTAAACAAATCGAGATATTTTGCACAAAAAATAATATAGAACTTGTCGGTAAAATTCCTTACAGCAAGGAATTTACTGAAGCAATGATCAAAGAATTAACTCTGGTTGAATATTCAGATGGAGAGGTTTCAATAGAAATTAAAAATATATGGAATAAACTGGAAAACAAACTAAAGGAGAGAGAAAATGTGTAGTTGTGAAAATCCTGCAATTGAAGAGGCTATTTTAAAAGATAGATTAAGCCAGATTAAAAATAAAATTGTAGTTTTGTCTGGTAAAGGTGGTGTAGGTAAAAGCACTGTTGCAACAAATATTGCAATGTCACTTACCTTAAAAGGCTATAAAACAGGACTTCTTGATGTTGATATACATGGTCCCAGCATTCCTACTATTCTTGGACTTGAAGGTAAAAGACTGCAAAATGACGGTTTCTCCATATTGCCTTTGGAATACAGAGATAATTTAAAAGTTGTTTCAATAGGTTTTCTTATTGAAAATAATGATAATCCTATTGTCTGGAGAGGTCCGGCAAAAGCAGGATTTATTAAACAGATGATGAGTGAAGTTCAATGGGGAGAACTTGATTATCTTGTTGTTGATTGTCCACCCGGAACAGGCGATGAGCCACTTTCAGCTATTCAAATCATTGAAGATGTAACAGGTGCTGTGATAGTTACAACTCCTCAAAAGCTTGCTATTTCAGATGTTAGAAAATCAGTTAATTTTTGCAAGCATTTAAATGTCCCTATCATTGGAGTTATTGAAAATATGAGCGGTTTTATCTGTAAAGAATGCAATAAAACAGTTGAAATATTCAAATCGGACGGTGGTAAAAAAATGGCGCAGGAAATGGATGTACCATTTTTAGGTAAAATTCCTCTTGATCCTGATATAGTTGAAGCAGGAGATTCTGGAAAGCCTTTTATACAATTCTATTCAGAAACTAAAACCGCAAAGATTATAGATAATCTGATACAACCAGTAATAGAATTTTGTCTTAACAAGAAAAAGGAGAATAAAAATATGAAATTTGCAATTCCAACCGCACAAGGTAAATTATGTCAGCATTTTGGTCACTGTGAAAAATTTGTATTTATCGAGGTTGATGAAGCTACAAAAACCATTATCAGCAATGAAGCAATTGTAGGCCCTGAACATGCTCCCGGTATTTTACCTCCATGGGTAGCACAACAAGGTGCAAATATAATTCTTGCAGGCGGTATGGGTGGAAGAGCACAGGAACTATTTGCACAACAAGGAATTAAAGTTATAGCAGGCGTTCCTTCTGAGGATCCTGAGAAAGTTGTTACGGATTACTTAAACGGAACACTGATAACAGGCGTAAATGGATGTGATCATAGCCACTGTGGTTCTCATTAATATAGTGCAATTTGTCTTAAAAATTTTTAAAACGTATAGAAAGGCATATAAATGGGTTTTGAAAATATCACTTCAACATGTGTAGATTGTAGTAGTTCATTTGTTTTTACAACAAGTGAACAGGAGTTTTATAAACGACAGGGACTACCTTATCCCAAACGTTGTAAAACTTGTCGTGAGCGTAGAAAAAACTTAACTTTATATGATAATTTAGAATCATTTCAGAAAAAAATGTATGACGTGATTTGTTCTGAATGCGGATGCGAAACACAGGTTCCATTTCAGCCTTTAGCTGATAAACCTGCATATTGCAAGGAATGTTTATACAAGATAAGAGGATATTAAATTCATCCTATACTAAAACGAGTTTATATTTTCGAAGGCTTGAACGAGCTACTAAAAGCCTCCAGCTCCTGCTACCGAATACCATTTTTTATTTGTTGTTAAAATCCCAAATTTATTTTTGAAGTGGTATATATTTATTACTGATAAAGATATTGTGCAGCACAACCAACACCAGTTGTGCTGCAAGTATTTTCCTGATTATCACCTTGAGATCCAAAAGGTTTTGTTGAATTTTCCAGAATATAAATACCAAAAACATCTTTTCCAATTTTGTTTGGTCCTTTAGAACCGTTCACATCAACATTGACTGATCCACATACATTAATAATTCCGGCGGCGGAATTTATGTTTATAACACTTGTACAAGTACTACTATCATAATCAAAATTGAGCATAACTCCATTATTCAGTATTGCAGATGAATTATCAGGAAAAGAATCCCCGGCTATAGCAGTAATACCATTGGTCCAACAGTTTTGCATACTGGTTGAATCGCATTTTTTAACATAACTCAAATAAGCAAGGTATAAATCTCTAAATTGATCATTAGTAATAGTTAAAGCTCTTAAACTTCCTGCGTTATCCATCACAATTCTTCTTGTCGCCAAATCTATATCAGAATAAGTTTTTTTCCAGGCAGTTTTTAATTCTGCATCCTGAGTGTTGCTAATTAATGCCGGAATAACTATACTGGAAATTACACCGATTATCAGCAATGTTATCAGGACTTCAGCTAAAGTAAAAGCTAAATATTTTCTATGATTGCCGGAATGTCTTTTTAAATATATATTCATATCTTACCTGCGTTAATTCCTAGAACGAGTTTGATTAAAACCTCCAACGCCTTGCCAAGCAAGCCGTTTCGGCTTTAGCCATGAATGAGATTCATAGGCCTGCGCGAAAGCTGATCGCTTCCGCTTCAGCCTTTTCATCTCCCGCTCCGCGCAGCACTCCCGCTTCGCACGAGCCTTTTACAGTTATAATTGGATTTTACTGTTTATAACAAGACAGGCTCTTATTTATTATACAGGATAAAGTGAATTAATTCTATTTTTTTACTCTCAAAAAACTCCTCAACTTACTGTATATTAATACTTTTTTAATTAAAGTAAATTTGTACTATAATAAATAATCATTAGAGCTTTAGGAAATGAAACATGTTAGATATTAAATTAATCAGAGAAACTCCTGACAAGGTTAACGAGCTTTTAAAAAGACGTAACCCTGAGCTTTCAATAGATGAAGTTATAGATATAGACAAACAGAGAAGAGAAGTTCAGACAAAAGCTGATAATCTCAGATCTGAAAGGAAAAGAATCTCTCAGGAAATAGGCAAACTTATAAAAGAAGGCAAAGATGCTTCTTCCATTCAGGATGAAGTCAGAAAAATGGGTGAAGAAACCAAACAGCTTGAAATCCTCGAAGCTGAACTTAATGAAACCCAAAAACTAATTCTGCTAAATATCCCTAATATTCCTGATGAAACAACTCCTGTCGGTTGTAGTGAAGCTGATAATCCTGTTATTAAAACTGTTGGTGAAGTACCGGTTCCTTCCTTTAAAGTAAAACCTCACTGGGAAGTTGGCCTTGATCTTGAAATCATTGACTTTGAACGCGGTGTAAAAATATCCGAATCAAGATTTACTATATATAAAGGTGCTGGCGCAAGGTTAGAAAGAGCATTGATAAACTTCTTCCTTAACCTCCACACAGAGGAACATGGATATACCGAAATTCTGCCTCCATTTCTTGTAAACGCATCCGCTATGACAGGAACAGGACAGTTGCCAAAATTTAAAGACGATATGTACAAATGCGAGGATGAAGACCTCTACCTTATTCCAACTGCTGAAGTTCCCCTTACAAATATGTATATGAACGAAATTTTAAGAGAAGAAGATCTTCCTGTTTATATTACGGCTTATACACCGTGTTTTAGAAGAGAAGC
>JAQVCB010000112.1 GCA_028689995.1 Candidatus Gastranaerophilales bacterium | reverse complement strand
AAATTGAGCAGACAATAAGAGGCGTGATCATCAGTCTTAGGCCTGAATTAAAGTCTTTACAATCGGCTCATGGATTTTAGCTGCTTTCTAGCCCTCAACCTGATAAGGAAATAATTGTATGAGTTCACAATTGGGATAAGCGATAACTATCTTTACAACGCCCGCAGCCGACTATTCCCAGATTTCTTCGATTGATATCGCACCGGGCGGTTAATATATCCCCTCATTATTTGAGTATTTGTATCAGGGAAAATGTGTTTTCATGCTTAAACCTCTATCGCAGGCTTGGCATTGCCAATGTTTATTATATGTTGCTGAACGCCGCTCTTAAAATAGAAAGAAGTAATTATACAAAAAGCTCTTGTCTTGATTCCAAAAATTAAAGAAGCAGTAAAATAATTATTATCTTCCTTTTTTAAAATCTGTAATAAGCATTATTATTTTTTTTACATTCTCAAGAGACAAACCATAATAGATCGGTAAACATATAACAGAGTTTGCAATTTTATTTGCAACAGAAAGATTATCGGTGTGTGAAGAATTTAATCCTCTATACGGAGGCATGTTACTGATTAATGGATAAAAATACCTGCGGCCGTATATGTTAAATTCTTTAAGTTTTTCATATAGGTCATCACGGCTAGTTCCAAATTCAGACTCACTTATAAATATAGGAAAATAAGCGTAATTGTGTTTAATTGAAGCGTCTGAATAATCAAGATGGCGAATGCCAGATATATTTTTTAGCCCTTCGCAATATGTTTCAACTATCTTCTTGCGTTCCGCTATTGCTTGGTCAACTTGTTTCAAATTTAATAATCCATAAGCGGAACGGATCTCATCCATTTTGCCGTTTATTCCAGGCGCAACAACTGTAACTTCATCAGCAAAACCAAAGTTTTTAAGATAATCTATACGCTTTTTGGTTTTTGCATCATGACAAATCAATGCTCCACCTTCAACAGTGTTATATACCTTTGTTGCGTGAAAACTTAAAGTTGATATGTCACCCCAGTCCAATATACTTTTTCCGTTAAGCTCGACTCCGAAGGCATGAGCAGCATCATAAATTACTGTAAGTCCATACTTAGAGGCAATTTCTTCAATCTTATCTACTTCACAGGGTATACCGTAACAATGAACCGCCATTATAGCTGTCGTAGTCGGGGTTATGGCCGCCTCAATTCTGCTTGCGTCTATATTGCAGGTTAAAGGGTCTATGTCTACAAAAACTGGTTTTATGCCGTTCCACCAAAGTGAATGAGTTGTTGCAACAAAAGAGTATGGCGTGGTAATAACTTCGCCTGTTATTCTTAGTGCTTGCAGCGAAGCAATCAGAGGCAATGTGCCGTTTGTAAATAAACTTAAATATGGCACTTTCAAATACTTGCAGAGAGCACTTTCTAATTCTTCATGGTAATAACCATTGTTAGTCAACCACTTTTTTTCCCAAATAACCTCTAATAAAACATTAAAGTCTTTTATTGAGGGTAGTAAGGGAGATGTGACATTTATAAGTTCATTTGACATATTACTCCTGCAAGGCCAAAAAATAAAATCAAGTTTTATGTTATTTAAGGATTGACCGAGTTTAAATTAACATAAAAGAATTAGAGAAGTAAACCATTATTTAGTTATTGGAATCTTTTCGCAAGGGATTAAAACAAAAATCCTAAAATATCCTTTGGGTTGTAATAATTCTCATGCTGAATAAAAAATTGCTTAATTATGATATTTTTTAATTGATATCTAGTTTATAATACTATACATTAAAGTTCTTAAAGTATTGCCAATTCAAGAAATCATAAATATAAAAGAAGGATAACATGGTTAATTTAGATTTGCGTGCTTTTGTCGTTACTGACAATAAATATTTGTATCAGACTTTTTTTAATGTCTGCAAAAATAAAAACATTAAATTAGACTACTATTGCAGTAATGATTCTGATAATATTTTTGCTAATGAATTGAGCGCAGGTACTATTAAAAAAATAAGTGTTAAAGAAGATTACAATTTTTTATTAAAAAATTATTATATGGGATTTTCTTGTCATTCAAAACAAATTTTTCCAAAACAGCTAGTAAACAAGATTGTTTGTGTGAATATTCATCCTGGTTTAAACCCCTATAATAGAGGTTGGTATCCCCAAGTTTTTTCGATTATAAATAAAAAACCAATTGGAGTTACGGTTCATTTGATGGATGAAAAGATTGATCATGGAGCAATTATTTATCAAGAAGAATTAACTATATCAGAAAATGAAACTTCTCTTCAAGTTTATGAAAGGTTGTTAAAACTAGAAAAAGATATAATAGAAAAAAACATTGATAATATTCTGTCACAAAATTATGAGTCTTTTTTTCCTGAAAATAACGGGAACTACAATTCAATAAAAGATTTTCAAAAATTATGTCAAATTGATCTTAATGAAAAACTTACATTTAAAGAAGCGATCGACAGACTAAGAGCCTTGTTACATCAGCCATTTAAAAATGCGTATTTTATTGATTCAAATAACAACAAGATTTATCTTAGATTGGAACTATTAAAAGAGACTATTGAGCAATGATTTTACATCTGGCAACTGATGAAAAGTTTATAGATGCGGCATATAGTATTTTTAACGGTATTTTACCTAACGAGAATAAGTTTTTGATTGTTTCATCTGAAAAAAAGTTAAAATATGTCAAATCTGCAAAATATGAGCTAATTACGTTTAAAGAACTTTATAATCCGGATTTTATTATTAAGTTAAATTCTTATGATTTTGTTATTTTTCATTCATTATTAAATTGCTTCAAAAAATTGATTTTGCGAATGAATCCTAAAGTGAAAATTCTTTGGATAGGTTGGGGTTTTGATTACTATGGGCAAATGACAAATTGTTATCCTCGAAACCTGTTGTTTGAGAAGACAAACACACTTTATAGCAAGAATATGACAATTATAAATTTGTTAAAAAGCAATTTTGGTTTATTAAAAAGATTATTTGATAATACAATCCATTTTTCCAGAATAGCAAAACGTGTAGATTATTTTGCCCCTGTTTTACCAAATGAATATGAATTATGTAAAAAACACATATCAGGATTAAAAGCAGAATTTATATCGTGGAATTACATTGATAACATTGAGGAAAATAAATCTGACAATATTTCAGGATTTGGTAATGATATCTTATTAGGTAACTCAGCGAGTTACACAAACAATCATTATGAAGCAATAGATATTTTATCTACCATAAAAATAGACTCAAGCAGAAAAGTTTATGTTCCGTTAAGTTACGGAGACAATAAATACAGAGACTGTGTAATAAATTATGGAAAAAGTAAGCTTGGCAATATTTTTGTCCCTCTAGTAGACTTTATGCCTCAAGAAGAATATTGGAAAATAATCGCTTCATGCAAATTTGTTTTGATGAACCATCTACGTCAACAAGCGATGGGCAACATCGTTGTCAAAATATATAATGGCAGTTCCGTATTTTTTCAACCAAATAATCCTTGTTTCCAATTTTTTAAAAATATCGGTGTTAAAGTTTTTGATATTGGAACTCTTGCCGTTAAAAAAAATATTGAAGAATTTGATTTGACTGACGAAGAAATAAATGCCAACAAGCGATCGATAATTAGTTATTTTGGTAAAAATGCAATTTTACAAAAGACCGCCAATCTAATAACAAAAATAAAAGAAGGTATAAAATGACTTTTATTCATCCTAATTGTAGTCTTAAAAACTGGTTGGTGTATAAACAAGCTCAGAGTTTTTTATATAAGTTCAAAAATAGATATGGCAAGGTGTTATACGACCTTGGTTGTGGGGAAATGCCTTATAAAGATTTTTTTCTGCAATTCTGTAATGAATACGTTGGCATCGACTGGTCAGGAACTTTGCATAAACTTAAAGCCGATATTGTCGCTGATCTTAATAAACCCCTGCCTATTGAACCGGAAGTTGCGGACACAGTGATATCATTATCTGTGTTAGAACACCTTTACGAACCCCAAATGATGATCAATGAGGCTTGGCGAATATTAAAGCCAGGTGGTAACATCATATTGCAGGTCCCATGGCAGTGGTCGGTACACGAAGCCCCCCACGATTACTTCCGTTATACGCCTTATGGCCTTGAATGTCTTTTCAAAAAAGCAGGATTCAAAAACATACTTGTTGAACCAACGGCAGGCTTCTTTACAATGTGGTTCTTAAAGTTCAATTATTTTTCAACCAGAATCATCAAAGGTCCAAAACCATTTAGATATATTATTAAAGCATTTTTAATCCCTACCTGGTTTATGCTCCAGTGTGTAGCACCGATTCTAGACAAACTCGACCGTAATTGGCTTCTTGAGGCGCCTGGCTATTGGGTCACTGCCAAAAAATGAGCATGTCTCTTAAGTCTCAGACACTTTCGGGTGTTAAATGGACATCACTATCTTCTCTGCTTGGAGTATTGATACAGCTTATTAAATTTGCCGTTTTAGCCAGACTAATCGCTAAAACAGATTTTGGACTATTTGCAACCGTTTCTGTTGTGCTAGGGTTGGCAGACCAATTTGTTGAAGCCGGCTTGGGTAGCGCCGTTATTCATAAACAAAATGCGACAAAAATTGAGCTTGGTACTGCATATGTCATAAATTTAATATTAGGTTGCTTTATATTTCCAATACTTTTTCTTACAGCAACACCTATTGCTAACTTCTACGGCGAAACTATATTATCGGATTTGTTAAGGCTTACTGCTATAATTTTTTTAATCCAGCCATTTGGAAGACAATACGATGCTCTGCTAAGAAAAAGCTTTTTATTTAAAAAGCTTGCTTTAATAAACATCGCTTCCGGCATATTAAGCCTGTTTTTAGCTGTTCAATTGGCTTATGCCGGACATGGCGTATATGCTTTGATCTATTCACACATTGCACAAGTAGTTGTAAGAACATTTTTGCTAATGCTTTTTGGAATAAATGCTTTTGGTTTTAACTTTGCTTTTTCTACTAAAAGTGCCCGTTTTTTTCTTAAATTTGGTATTTATCAAATCGGCGACACTGCAATAAACTATTTTAATTCGCAATTAGACACAATTTTAATAGGGAAATTACTTGGACAAGAAAGTTTAGGCATCTTTTATATGGCCAAGCAAATTGCAATGAGGCCGGTAAGTGTCATAAACCCAATTATTACTAACGTTTCATTGCCACTATTCGCTAAAATACAAAACGATGTTCAAAGGTTAAAAAATGCTTATCTTAAAATAGTGAATTCAATCGCAGAAGTGCAATTTGCAGTTTATTTTATTATGGCCGGTTTTTCTACGGAAATTATAAATATTTTTCTCGGTAACAATTGGAGTGGCATTGAAAACATTTTTATGCTTTTTTGTTTAAATTATATGATTGTCGCAGTTGGCAACCCAATAGGCAGTTTGCTTTGCTCATTGGGAAAAGCCGATGTTGGCTTCTATTGGAATTTATCAGTGCTTTTATATTCGCCTCTCATAATAATCTCTTCAAGCAAATACGGCATGATCGGTGTTGCATTCGGTATTTTATTAATAAGAATTGTTGCGTTCTTACTGGGGTGCTATTTTTTGATATTTAAATTTTGCAAAGCTACATTTGTAGAATACAATTTGCCCTTATTAAAAGTCTTATTGAATAATTTTATCTGCTTTTCTTTTCTTTTTCTTAATATTAATTTAATTTATAAAATCTCTTTTTTTGTTTTATCCTTACTTATATATCTTAAGTATTTGATTAAAAACATTAAATTAGTTGTTCGATAGGAGTTAATTTTATGCCCGGTATATTTGGTTATAAAAAACATGAAAATAGTTGCTTTTTAAAAAACATGGCAGATGCCATAAAAATGGATTACGATTTTTGGAATGAAAAACCATTTTCAGATGAATATATTGAACAATCTGCAATGCATTTGGGCAATGGGAACTTATCCTTTACTGATTGTGAGTGCGATTTAAGATTAGAAGGTGAAAGTTATAATTGGAAAACAGTGTCCGCCAAATTTAATATTAAAGCCACCTCCTTTGCCAATCTTCTTGTTAAAGCGCATAAAACGGGCTTGTTGAAGCAAGTGTTAAATATTATTGACGGATATTTTTGCGCCTCATTGTATGATATAAAAAATAGAAAAATTTTATTATTCTCTGACAGATGGGGAATGAGATTCTTATACTATTACAAAAACGGCAATAACTTTGCTTTTGCAAGCGAAGTTAAAGGAATACTGGCATTGCCTTTTATAAATAAAGATTTAAATCCGGAATCTATTAATTGTTTCATGGATATCGGATATCTGTTGGATGAGTTTACCTGGTTCAAACATATAACCCTTTTAAAACCGTCTTCTATATTAGAATATGATATTGAAACCTCTCAAATCAATATGTGTAGGTATTGGAGATGGTCAGAAATAAAGTCGGAAAAAATATCTTATAATGATGCTCTTTTTAAGCTTTCTGATCTATTTTTAAAGAGTGTGAATAAAAGATTCAATCCAAATGAAAAAATTGGGATATCTTTAAGCGGCGGGTTAGATTCACGTGCAATTTTTGCTGCAGTTAATAAAATTTACCCTGATTATGAAGGATATTGTTACACATTTGGTAAAAAAGGATGCTCTGACATTGAAATTGCTAAAAAAGTTGTAAAAAAAACTAATTGGAAACATCAAGTTTTTGAGATTTCTTCTCAAAATTGGTTCAGACCAAGAATCGAAAAGGTCTGGAAAACAGATGGTTTGATGGATTTGTTACATATGCACGGAAGTGAATTCTTAGAAGAAATTAAAAGCAATTGTGATATTAATCTAAACGGATATGCCGGTGATGCTATAACAGGGTCTTCTTTTATCGCTAAGGGTTTCTTGAATAAAAGGATAAGCGATTGCTTAGCAAAAAAATATTATCGAAGTCATACAAACTTAGCCGATATTTCCAACGATTATTATGACATAAATAATGTATTTCCAAACTTGTTTGCAAATAGAGTAAGGCGATTTACAACAATGGGCTCAATAAATGCACTTTTTTATGTTGACCAAAGAAAACCATTTTTAGACAATGATTTAATGGAATTTATTTTTTCATTGCCTGATTCTTACAGATTACACAATAAAATTTATTCTGAATCTTTACTTCTGTCATTCCCTGATTTTTTTGAAAATATTCCTTGGCAAAAAACAGGGTTTCCGATTAGCAGACAAAGAAATTTTAGACATGAAATACTTTATTTTTTTAAGCGTGTTTTTAAAAGGTTGAAAATATTTGAATTTTCTCCGGATAATTATACAGACTATAAAAATTGGATAAAAGAAGAATCTGTTTCTCAAATATTAATCGACTTGTTAAATAACGAAAAATCTCTTTATACCAAGCACACCGATATAAATTTTGGACAAACATTTCTAATTCCGCATTTAGAAGGAAAAAATGACTATTCAAATTTAATACTTAGAGCTGCTACTATTGAAATATATTTACGAAAAATAGCAAATTTTCCCTAAGTTTGAATATACATATTTCCATAGAAAAATTTTGAAATACCATGAAAAGCAGTAACTACAAAGGACTTTTCTTAGCGAGCACCTGATGAAATGCAAGCCTTGTTGATAACCTCAATAATTTGACGGCAGTATGAGGGGGATGTAATTCGTTCTCGCTTTATCCTCGGATTGCTTGAACTTTTCTTGTTAATACCTGCAAAGTTACTGCTTCTGCTAAAGCTTCATTTTTCTGGCCATTTGCCACTCATTTTCTTTACTCGATTTTGCTCACTTATTTTTAAATTTATTATAAATAAATATAAGATAGAAAAGTTTTAATTTTAAAGAATATTTTGCCAAGAGACCTTTTAGACAAGAAAATTTCGCTTGATTAATGGCATTTTCATAGTATGGATCTGATATATTTAACAGGATATCCTTTGAGATATTTTTGTAGCTATCATTTTTGTTGAACTGAGTTAACACAACGTTAAATAAGTTGTGCACAATATTACGGTAATTCT
>JAQVCB010000111.1 GCA_028689995.1 Candidatus Gastranaerophilales bacterium | reverse complement strand
CTTATAAATTATCTTATACTTAACAATAAATTTTCAAGAAATATTCTTTTGAATAATTATCAATAATTTATTTTAAATATTAATAAACTCCTTAACGCTTATTCCTGCCTGTTCAATAATATCAAAAAGCTCTTCTTCCGAATAAAAATCGAAAGATTTTTTAATTATAAAAATTTTGCAAGTATCAGGATTTATCCATTCTTCAATATCACTGCTAATTTCGGAACGAAATTGAAAGCCTCTGAATAGAAGTTTTGCAGTAACCATAAAATATGTATATCCAGACAAATTTTTCATTATATCTCTTCTTTTCCATAATTTTACAATACAACTCCGCTACCAGCGGTAGACGCTACCAGTAGCATATAACAAAATAATTTTATGAACAAGGAATTTCAAAAAGAATTTGGAAAAAAATTAAGAGAATTAAGAATAAAGAAGGGGCTAACTCAAGAAGAGCTTTCTTTTGAATCTTATATCTCACGTTCTCATATTGGAATGATTGAACAGGGAAAAAGAGATATTTCTTTGTCAGCAATTTTTAAACTATCCCGAGCTCTTAATGTAGACTTTTTGACTTTATTTGAATTTGATAATTTAGAAAAATATAAATATGATACAAAAGACGATTAAAAAATTTTTACAAAATTAAGCAATTATTTTTCTGTTCTTTTTTTATATAATCAGAGAGAAATTAAGAAGAGAGAACATAAAAATGAAAATCGGATTAAGCTCTGCACAGCAGCAGAATTCTAATAATTCACTCAGCTTTCAAGCTGGTGAATTTAATCAGGAATTTGCAAAAAGATTGACAAATTCTATTGATAATGTATCAAATGCACAATCATTATTACGTTGTGTAAGAAGAGACACAATTACTTATACTCCTGAAAGATTACAAGAAGTTAAAAATACTTTTATAAAAACTGATAACCAAGGAGTTCAACACTATTTAAATAGAATTGTTGAAATTTGGTCTAAATTTGTCAAATAATTTAGTCTTTATCAATAATTTCGCCAGCTTTATTTGCAATAATTCCGCCTACTACAGAGCCTAATCCCATTCCAACTAATGAGCCTGTAGCACCGAATTTTTTAGCACCAAGTGCTCCTAATATACCTATACCATATGACATGACAGGAACATATACTGCTGATTTTGCAGTTTGCTTTGCAACTGATTCTGCATTTTCTTTTGAGGTATGAACGTTTTTAAACGAATTTATAATTGCAGGCAGTTCAAAAAAAGCTAAAGCATAAATACCCAGCACAGGCATTCTTAACATAGCTCTGCCAAGTAATCTGGTAAATTTATTACCACCCTTTATTGATCTTGCAAGAACTTCTTCATCTTTTATATCAAATATTCCTGAAGAAATAGTTATTTTATCATTTATTTTTAAAGTTTTTTTAATAAATTTCCCCAATTTTGTATCTAATAAAGGCATATCCAAATCATAAAGTCGACCAGATATTTTTTCTCCAATTTTTCCCTTTAATTCAAGCAATGGCTCAAACCATGTTCCTCTGAAAAACGAGAAGGAATGCTGATATTTTGTATAATCATATTTTTTATTGCACTTCATAAATGTTTTATAGATTTTTGGAAATTGTTTTTCAATCCTCTTTTTAATTTTTTCAGGTAAAATTTTATTTGAAATTTGCCTGATGCTGTTCCTCATATCCCTGCAGTCTTCAGGAAGATTAAATAACATAAGACCAACAAGTCCGGCAGCTCTGGTATAATTTTTATCTTCAATATTATCAGGCATGGTAGAGATTCTTCTTACAGGTACTAATGGACTGAGTGCTGCCATAACTGCTTTTCTAAAAGAAGTATTCCTATTATGTTCAGTCTGAATTTGCTGTATTTGCGGAGTGTTTAAAAATGGTGCGAATATATTTTTTGTTCTATTTATATCTTGTCCCAATTTTAAATCAATTGAATATCTTACGGATTCTCTGCGATCTACACCGGAACGACACTCTAAAACGACAGAAACATTATTCTTCCTTCTGTCTGGCTTTTGGTTATATTGCGGGTAAAGTTTGAAAATATTTTCTGACACTTTACTTATAACCTTCTACACATATTTATTTAAAGGAATTTCTTCCTCTATCTATATAAAAACAACTTAATGATAAAAATTGCTAATTTTGATTTAATAAAAAGTTTGAATAATATTTGTAGCAAGCGTAGGGTAGTTGTACAACTTGGTCTTTAACAATAATTTGTACTCTTTACCAACGCGGAAAGACAATTTTTAAGCCTAATGCCGATGGGCAAGTATGCCCATCCTACTTTTCTATCCTTATAATGATACACTGCGTCATCCTGAGGCAGTAAGTGTGAAAAAATGTATCAGTTTAACGCTTCGAAGGATCTTATCAATAAACAAAAGACAGCATTAATTTTTCCATGTTAATTGTTTTAAACCCATAATCAACACTATTTTCTGTACTTAACCTATTAACCTGCGTTGTGGAAATATAATTTTAATAACTCGATGCTGGTGGCTGGTTGGGGATTAATTTCATATCCAAATATTTTCACAATATATATATCATAAAATTTCCCAAACAAAAAGGCAGCTACAGCTGCCTTTTTTGTTTATTAGTTTAATTTCTACTTACTTGCGCAAGTTGCTTTTTTATTGTTTGTGGCTCCTGGAACTGATTGCCAGTTTGCAGCCATAATCTTTTTAAAGGCTTTAAGTGCTGTATCTTCTAATTCGCCAAGCTCATCAGCAACCATAATCAATTCTCTCAGAGGTAATAAAGCTCTTGTATCACGAAGAACTCCAAGTGCTGCTGCTGAACCAGCCCTAACAAGTTCGTTTTCTTTTTCGTTTTTGAGAACTTCGATAAGTGCAGGAACTGCCCTTGAATCACCTAATTTACCAAGTGATGTAACTGCATAAATTCTAACGTTAACCCATTCATCATTTAACATTACGATAACTGGTTCAACTGCTTTTGTATTGCCAAGTTCACCAAGTGCCCTTGTTGCATCGCAACGTACATTAACTTTTTCATGTTGTAATGATTCAATCAAAGCATCTACTGCAATTTCACCAATTTCAATAAGTGCATCTGTAGCAGTTATACATACTTGACTGTTTTCATCACTTAAAGCTTCTACTAAAGGAGTAACAACTTCTGTACCGCCAAGACGTCCTAAAGCTCTTGCAGCACGTACTCTAACATCAACATTTCTGTCTTCTCTCAATGATGTAATTAATGGAACTGTCGCAGCAATATCACCTAATTCACCAAGTGCTCTTGCGGCATATAGTCTAACTGATCCATTCTTATCATTTTTAAGAATATCAATTAAAGGATCTACTGCTCTTGAATCTCCTAACTCGCCTAATACTCTTGCAGCATTATAGCGAACTTTTTCTGAATTGCTATTTTCTAATTCATAAATCAATTCTTCAAAAGTTTTTTCATTTTGTTTTTTGCGGTTATTTACTTTAATTACCATGATTTCTGACTTCCTCCAACGTTTCCTGACTGTTTTACACTGAAGCCATTTCCAGTTTGCAATTTAATTTATAAGAGACAACCTTGCTTCATATATTTCTAAAAACATTTTGCCTCGAATAATTGCTAACTTGAGATGTAAACATTAACTTTCTTTAAGTTAATGTTTTGTTGCAAAATATTAAGGGTAAATTAAACACTCAATATGTATGTTTAATAATATCATATTTTCAAGCAATTTCAGTACTTTGTTTACATTACTTTACATTTGTTAATAACTGTTTTTATATAAATAGATTTTATTTATTATTATCAGAGATTTTGAATTTTGCAAGTTTCTTAACATTTCGAAAACAAACATTATTTTTATTTAACCATGATTAAAGGTATATTCAGCGTGAAAGTTGTTCCAACACCAATTTTACTATCAACAATAATAGAACCTTTATGTTTTTCCAAAATTTGATAGCAAATTGATAACCCCAGTCCAGTTCCTACCCCCACACCTTTAGTTGTAAAGCCGGGATCAAAGATTTTATTAAGATTTACATCACTAATACCGCAACCACTATCGGAAATTGATATATTTATTGCATTTGATGCCTGTAGAGTTTTAATTTTAATAGAACCTTTGCCATTAATACTTTGAATAGCATTCATAAGAATATTCATAAATACCTGATTAAGAAGATTCGGGTAACACTGAATCATTGATAAATCACCGAAATCTTCTTCAATAATAATTTTATCTTTAGTTTCATGGTTTAACAGTTTTATTGTACTTCTTAGACCTTCATGAATGTCAACTTGTTTTAATTCTGCTTCATCAAGCCTGGCAAAATTCTTTAGTGATTTGACAATAGAGTTTATTCTGCCAATTGCTTCTGTATTTACACCATTTATATCAACAAGAATATCGAAAAACTTTAATAAATCAGGACAATTATTTACAAACTCACGATATTTAGTAGTACATTTTTGAATAATGCTGTTATTACTATTTATTGCTCCAATTGGCGTATTAATTTCATGTGCAACTCCTGCTACAAGTTTACCTAAAGAAGCCATTTTTTCAGACTGTATTAATTGAGCCTGAGCTACTCTTAACTTCGACATTGCCATTTCTAGTTCTGTATTCTGATTATCAAGCTGTTCAAAAAGAGATGCCTGATTTAAAGCAGCAGCAAGCTGAGCAGCAGTTGCCTCAACAAGGCTGACTTCTTCAGTATGCCAAATTCTATTTTGATTTTTATAATAAAAAGCTAAAATCCCCAGTATATTTCCACGATACGAAACAGTGGTAACAAGTCGTGGTTTATTATCATTCGATTTTTCATCAAAAGAAGATGAAATTTGAGAAGATGAACTTAATAATGCTTCCTTTATCGAATAATCCTGATCGATGTTAATATGTGTACAACTGCAACTGGAAAATTCATCCTGCTGCCAATCATATTTAATAATTAATTTTTCATCAGAATAATCTGCATAATATCCTCGATAAATCCCGAGCGACTTAGAAATCTCGGATAAAGCAGTTTTAATAATTTCTTCTATATCAAGGGTATCTCGGATTGAGGTTGAAATTCTGTGAATCAATCCTATCCTTATTGCTTGAGATTCAGCCCTTTCTTTTAAACTGGCATAATCTTTGTTATCTTTTTCAAGCTGGTTTATTCTTTCCTCAATTAAAAAAATTTGTTTTCTAAATTCAACATTTTCAACTTCAGAAGAAAAATCAGACAATAAAATAATTTTTATAGTATCAAGATTAAAACTTCTTATAATAATTTTCTTATAATGATTTTCTCCAGACTGAAAAGTTGACTCAGCTTTAAAAAACTCTTTTGATTCAATTGCTGCATATAAGGGGCTGTATTTTAAAATATTATTTTCATCAAGAACACATACATCAAAACTAAATCGCTGTTTTATAGAAGTTAAATTGCAAATTTGGTCAAGTATTATTTTTGCAGAATCATTATAATAAGAAATATTTTGCTCATTATCAAGTATCAATAAACCTTCTTTTGAATCAGAAAAGAAGTTTAATATGTATTCCAGATTATTTTGCAAATCATCAGTCATTTTATAACACTGTAAAAAAATCCATATTTTATAAAAGTATTTAGTTAAATTAAATATATTAATACTTGTACTTAAAATATTTCAGTATTATATATCAATTTAAAGAAGCTGTTACGTCGTCTTATTTAATGCAGATTCAATTACTTTAAGGACATCCTCTGATTGAAAAGGCTTTACTATAAAATCAGTCGCTCCATACTTGGTGGATTCGTCCATATGATATTTTTGTCCCATTGACGAACACATAACAACTATTGCATTATTATTGATCTCTTTAATTTCTTTTAAAGCACCTAGTCCATCAAGCTCAGGCATTGTAATATCCAAAGTCATTAAATCCGGCTTGAATTTTTCATACATTTCAACTGCTATACGACCATTTTCTGCTTCACCTAGGATATTATACCCACCCTTAACCAATATACACTTTAAACATTGTCTCATAAACATTGAATCATCTGCTATAACGATATTCTTCATCGTTCCCTCTCGATTTACTGCTGCAATACTGATATCAAAATACACACTATATATAATATAGATTATATAACTTAGAGTAATCAAATGCAAATAGAGTAAAATCTGCTAATAAATACCTTTAATATAAATTTATATTAAAATTTTAAATAAATTATACCTATTTAAAATAACGATTTATTATTTTAAATAGGTATAATTTATTTAATTCAACAATTTTCTCCATTTAATCTTAATTATTTGCACATATTTTAATTGTGTATAATATAATAAACAATAAGCTTAAATATTGATTAAAAAAAACTTTAAATTAACGTTTTCTTAGTTATCATTGCTAGAAAATAAAAACAAATTAACATAATTAAATTTTCAATGTAAAATAGTATAGTAAAGTATACAAAATTTTCAGGAATAAAAAAATGAACTATTTAGGAAATTTTCTTAATAAAAAAATAAAAGAAATGCAAATTTCTGAAAGAGAAATTTCATCTCGCTGCGGGATTAGCCATTCATATATAAATCAGATAATAAAAGGAGTAAACCCCAGAACCGGTAAATCTATAAGTCCAACTCTTTCAACTTTCGAAAAGCTCTCAAAAGGACTCGGTATATCTGCTGATGATCTTCAAAAAATTGCACGAGGTTTTTCTGAAGAGGAAGTTTTTAATAATGAAGATAACAAGTCAAAATTTCTTGAAGAACTAGAAAAAAAATCAACTAAAGAAGGTGTTCCTGTTGGAACTAAAAAAGACAAAGTTATTCCCTGGGAAATTTGGAATCAAATAAAAGAAGCTCAAAATTTTATTACTTGTCTTGGTTTAGATCCAAGCGAACAATCAGATGAAGAATGGTCTGACTTAATTAATGATATTCAACTTATTGTTAAACTGCACATGGCAAAAAAACAGAAATAAGAACTATTAATCAAACAATATAATATTAACAATTCAATTTTTACTAACACCTGCTATATTGTCCAACTTAGCAGGTGTCAATGTTTTGAGCATAAAATTTGAAATTTTAAAATCAATATATATATAATGTTAATTAAACAATTTGATGATGAAATGGAGGTAAACTAATGAAAAGAAAGATTGTTTTATTATCACTGGTAATGTTACTGACATCAAATGGTTTAAGCTACGCAGAAACTGACAATTTATCCTCAAATGATCAAAATATTTCTAATATTAAGATCGCTGTTGTTGGAGAGATTGTAAAAGATGCTGTAAAACAAGGCTTTTACAGCTTTGGAACGATGATGCTTAACAGATACACAAATCCAAATGCCACTAATGTGTATTATAACCCTTATTCAACACCTACTTATAGTACAACCACAACAACGCAGCCTACTAATACAACAACCACACAAACTGAGTTTATACCTGATCAGCCTGAACCAATGATACCTGTTTCCTGATACAGATAAATTGAAAGAGACAAAGGAGGAAATTTAACACAAAAACCAGAAACCCACCAATATTTATATTTACAGAATTAAAAAATCGTCAGTTAATTTAGGAGTTAGATAAGATATGCTAAATTTTAAAAAATCAATTGCTACATTAGGAGCAACACTTATGTTGTTGCAAGGCTTACCTGCCATGTTACAAAAAAATGACAAAGCAGAAGCTGCCACATGGAAACCCTCAATACAGGGGGTTATGTCGAGACAATATCCGATAGTTATGGGAAATCAATTCTCATCAGGAAGAATTGATGCAACCAAAGTCAATTGGTGCGCTAAAAATCTTGACATACTTGTAATTAACAAGTCGGGAGATTTATTTGCTGATAGCGGAGCAAATTCAAGTCTGGCAAATCAAATTCACGCAATAAATCCGAATGTTAAAGTACTTCAATATGTAAACATAATGGACGTTTGGCAAAGCCAGCCAACTTATACATGGATGAAAAACAACAATGCATTTTTATACGATGATGCAGGAAAAGTAGTTCACCCGTATCAAAGTTCCTATGGAACACAAAGATGGGCAGGAGATCCGCTAAAGACAAACTGGCAGGATTATTATGCAAAGCATTGTAAAGACATGGTTACTCAGGGAATGGATGGGGTATTCTCTGATAACTGGTT
>JAQVCB010000110.1 GCA_028689995.1 Candidatus Gastranaerophilales bacterium | reverse complement strand
CAATTAAAATTTAAGAATAATTTTTGTAAACAAAATCATACTATCTCCGTGACATATCTACAAGATTTTTTTTTAAATACTCGTTTTTTTAAAAAAATACTTTTAGGTTTTTTTATTTTCATTTTTTTAAAAAAACCTCAACTCAAAGTGTTAATCCGCAATTTTCCTTTTTGACTTTGTAAATATTGGACTTAAGTTTATATTATCACATTCTCTATCTTTTTATAAGCAAAATAGTTTTTAAGAATAAAAAATTAAATTAATTACAAATATTGTTAAATTGAAATTCTTAAATTTAATTGTTAGATAAGTTCCATTTGATTAAAAAATCAAGTTATTATAATAATTTACTTAAAAAATTCCTATATCTTCTTGCAACTGACCAATTGCCTAAATTTTATAAGGTCTTCTTCTGTATCTATCCCAATAGGCCTATAATCTACACAAAAAACTTTTATATTCATGCCATTTTGAAGAGCTCTTAACTGCTCCAAACTTTCTGCCTTTTCGAGATTTGTCTGTTCAAGCTCTGTCATTCTCAGTAAACTCTCTCTTCTATAAGCATAAAGTCCTATATGTGCAAAAATCTTTGATTCATCATGGTTTCGTTCATAAGGAACAGCTGCTCTTGAAAAATAAAGAGCATTAAAAAATTTGTCAAATACTACTTTAACCACATTAGGATTTAAAATTTCCTCTTTATCCTCAATAACTCTGGATAAGGTGGTTATATCAGTATCATTGTTTTCAATCAGTCCACAAATTGCTGCATCGATACTTTCAGGGGCAATTAAAGGTTCATCACCCTGAACATTAACAGCAATCTTTATATTTTTATCATTTCGAACAATTTCTGCGATTCTGTCACTTCCACTGTTATGAGATGAAGATGTCATGCTTACATTGCCGCCAAAATTTTTAACTGTACCAAATATCTCCTGATTATCTGTTGCAACAATCACTTTACCTGCATATTCTGATTTGCATGCTCTTTCATAAACCCATTGAATTATAGGTTTATCATTAACTTTAATTAGAGGTTTGCCGGGAAGACGCGTAGATGCATACCTTGCAGGAATAATTATTGCTATTTCATTCTTGTTCATATTTCTACCCTTTATACTTAAGAATAGCATAAATTGAGCCTATCTGGTTAAAAATTGTAAAATCTGATTATAATTAAAAGACTCGTGCTAAGCGGGCATACAGGCTTTAGCCAAACTCGTTCTAATTTGGATCTATCTTTGCTCTCGGATGAGCTTTATTATATGCCTGTCTTAGTCTTTCAGTCGAAACATGAGTATATATCTGTGTATTGCTAATGCTGGCATGTCCTAACAGCTCCTGCACAACCCTTAAATCAGCTCCTCTTTCAAGCAGTCTGGTCGCAAAGCTATGTCTAAATACATGAGGTGAAACTTTTTTCGGCAGTTGCAGAGATTTTACTATGTCAGCAAGAGACCTGCGTATACTTCTTTGCTGTAGTCTAAATCCTGTATTATTAATAAACAGAGCATTATTATCCATATTTTCTAAAAGCAAGCCGGGCCGAACTTTATCAATATATTCCACCAGAAAATTTTTCGCTCTGTTATTTATTAAAACAATTCTCTCTTTACTGCCTTTTCCAAAAACAGTTATTTCCTGCCCTTCGAGATTTAGATCAGCCAGATCCAGATTGCACAACTCTGAAATCCTCATGCCTGTGGCATATAAAAGCTCAAGAATTACCCTATCCCTGTAACCAAAGGATGAGTTTGTATTAATGGTATCAAAAATCTGCTCTACTTCATTATCAGTTAAAAATTTAGGCAGATTTTTAATTTTTCTTGGACTTTTAATATTATCAGCCGGATTTGCCTTGATTAACTTTTCTCTGTATAAATAACGGTAAAAAGTTCTAATCGCAGCAATTTTTCTTGATACTGTAGTTTTTGAATAATTCTTAAATTGAATATCAGAAAGATAAACCCGAATATCCTTATGATTCAAATCCTGCGGATCTCTAACACCTACCCAGCTTAAAAAATTAAAAAGATCAGTATTATATGCATTTACTGTATGTAAAGAAAGATTTCTTTCTACTTCAAGATAAAGCTTAAATTCTTCAAGTAATTGCATTGTTGACTGTTTAATATCTTTTTCTTTAACGTGCAAAGTGAATTTCACTCCAATAAGTTTCAATAATTGAGCTAAAATCAACTATATAATTAAAATTTTACATTTATATCTAAAAATTATACAATTGATTTAACTCGAGCGCAAAATCATTTAATCAGAAATAATTCACATAAATATAGATTGAGGAGATAAATATGAATAAACTTAAATTATCCGCTGTACTTGTCACTGCATCAATATTGATTAGTTTTACATCCGCATATTCAGCAGAAAACAAACAATATGCCGGACAAATAAGTAGAAATATTACTCAAATTGAAGATTTAATTAATCATAACAAATATAATGAAGCTCAAAATTTATGCAATGAAATTTTGAAACAAAATCCAAACAATACAGAGGCAAGAGTTCAGCTTGGCAGTATTTATTCCGCACAATTTAAACTGGATGCAGCTATAAGGGAATTCTCCAAAATACTTGAAAAAAATTCAAATAATGCTGCAGCTCATAACGGTATTGGACTTGCATATTACAGAAAAACTACTTCATCCAATATGGATATAAGGGAAAATATTGATAAATATTATGAAGCAGCTATACAAGAATTTGAAGCAGCTATACAAGTTAATCCTGATTATTATAAAGCTTATAATAATATAGGAAAATTATTGCAGGAAATGGGCAAAATTGATGAAGCTGAAAGATATTACAGAAAGGCTCTTGAAATAGAACCAAAATATTCAGAAGCAATTGAAAACCTCGGAACAACTTATTTTGCCAAAAATCAGGTTGACGCTGCAGCTGAAAAATACAAGGAAGCAATAGAATTAAACAGTAAAAATTCATCTGCATATTATCATCTTGGAGAAGCATTGCTTGCAAAAGGTCAGTTTGGTAAAGCAATTAATTACCTGCAAACATCTCTTTATTTATTCCCAAACAGCGCACCTGTACACGATATGTTAGGTAAAGCTTATGAAATGCAAAGCAATGAAGCTGCTGCAATTACCGAATACAAAAAAGCAATGCTGATTAAACCTGAATATACACAGCCTTACTTAAGGCTTTCAAATATTTATCAGGGAAGAGGAGACGATGAGTTTGCCATTTCAGACCTTCGAAATGCAGTATCCATAAATCCTAATTTCCTTGAAGGCAAATTAAAAATTGCTGACCTGTCTCTTAACCTCGGAAAAATAGATCAGGCCATTAAATATTATAAAGAAGTTATGAATGACAGCAATTATTCAGGTACTGCATTAAAAGGTCTTGCAAAAGCATATTTTATGCAGGCACAGGCAGTAAATTTACAAGCAAACATTGTTTCCGAATATGAATATGTTGAAGCTGAAAATGCAATAAAACAGGCTATAGAATACAATCCTGATGACCTTCAGCTTTATCTGGCACTACTTAGAATTTCCAGATTAACAAACGATGACAGTAAATCCCAGTATTACATGAGTAAGATTCTTACAAACCCTAAAAATAACTCCGTAACTCATATTATAAAAGGTGAAGCATACCTGACAGACCATAAATATGCTGATGCAAATAATGAATTTATGATATCTATCAACATAAGCAATAAAATTGAAGACTGGCTTAATCTTGGTGAAATTTTCATAATTAATAGACAATATGGAGCAGCTAAAGAAGCTTTTAATAGAGTCTTAATACAGGATCAAAATAATCTGAAGGCAATTAGATCACTTGAAAGAATCCAAAATAATGAAAATCAGGGACTTGCTAAATTAAATATAGCAAAAGGATTCTTTAACGAAGGACAAAAAGCCGCTTCTATTGAAGCTTTAAGAGATTGTCTTTCCCTCGACCCAAACTTACCTGAAGCTCAATTGCTGCTTGCAGAATCATTTGAAAAAGAAAAATACTACTTTAACGCAATTGAACATTACAGCGCATATGTAAATCTTGCAAGTATTGAATATAAGGATGTTATTAAATACAGAAAGAAAATAGAAAAACTGGAAAATAAAGTCAAGAAATTGCAGGCAAAAGGTCAGTACATAAAGAAATTTACAAGAATGTAGAAACGAAGTTTAAAAGCAAAGAGACTATCCATGTTTGTTGGATAGTCTCTTTTTTATATCCGGCCTACAGCCGCTACTACAGGGCAAAGCTTTTAATGTTCCCGCGTTGACCGCAAATTTTAACTTTTTAACAAAAATTATAGTTATGCAGCGGTCTCATATCAATTCTTATCAACCCTGCCAAAGAAAGATGCGATTTCTTTACTTGATAAAATATGACAAATTTTTCTGCCATGCGGACAGGTGAGGTTATTTTTAGACTTTTGCCATTCCAAGATCAAATCTTCCATCTGCCATACAGAAAGTTTCTCTCCTGCCTTCACAGCAGCATGACATGATGTTGTTATTAAAAGTTTATTCTCAATATTTTCTAAAGAACTTTCTAAAGCTTCTAAAATCTCATTGACTATTTTTTCATGAGAAGAATTTAAAAGCATCTGTGGTACCTGTTTCAAAACTATTCCTTTATTTTCAGATCTTTCAAATTCATAGCCATATTTTGAGAGTATTTCTGCATTTTCTTCAAACAATGCTGTTTGAGAAGGTTCAAGTTCAATAATACCTGAAATCAATAAGAGTTGTGAGGCAATCACTTTTGACTCTTTTAATTTCTCGTATATAGTTCTTTCATGAGCAATATGCTGATCTATAACCTGTAATCCTTCGGGTGTTTCTATAAGTATATATGTATTTAGATATTGACCAATAATTTTAGGCTTTTTTACAAAAATTTCATTTTCTTCTGTAGATAAATCAAGTTTTTCCTGACTACTGTAAAAATCCATGCTCTTTTCAGATTTTTCTTTGAAATTCACAAAATCAACTTTTGCAGGAACAGTAAAAGCAGGAGTATAAGACCCTGAAGGAGCGGAATATTCTCCTTTAAATTGATTATTATAAGCAAAATGTGCTGTATTTTCTTCAGCAGCAAATTCTTTTTTATTGAATAATCCTGCTTCAAGAGCTGATCTAATTGAAGTATAAACAAAATTAAAGACCTGATTGGTATTTATATACCTGATTTCCTTTTTCGCAGGATGAACATTGACATCAACAGCAGAAGATGGCAAATTCAAATCAAGTACAACAAAAGGATATCTCCCTGACGGAATAAGATCTTTATAAGCATTATCAATTGCTTTAGAAATAATATGGCATTTGACCGTTCTACCGTTGACAAAAAGATAAACAGCTTTTTTGTTTGACCTTGTAAAATCAGGATTACTGGCATAACCTTTAGCTTTCAGGGCAAACTCATTATCTTCCATGTTAATTTCAGCAAGTTCATTTATTAATTCTTTTGAATAAATTTCGCTGACAACAGTAGCAAGATCTCCACTACCGGTAGATTTTAAAGAAGTATGACCTTTGTGAATAAGATGCACCGAAACTTCAGGATAAGAAATAGCAATGCTTTGCACTACTTCAATTATACTTGCAAGCTCAGTTTGAGTTTTTCTTAGGAACTTCATTCTGGCAGGCACATTATAAAAGAGGTCTTCTACTTCCATAATTGTCCCTATGGCACAACCTGCTTCTGAAACTTTAACTTCTGAATTCCTGCATTCTACTTTTACACCGACAGAAGATTCTTCTGTTCTTGTCAAACAACTCACTTTTGCAACTGAAATAATACTTGCCAGAGCTTCCCCTCTAAATCCGAGAGTTGATATAGACCAGAGATCTCTTTCTTTTAAAAGTTTACTTGTGGCATGCCTTGAAAATGCAAGAACAACATCATCTTTATGGATGCCATGCCCGTTATCCGCAACCCTGATATTCCTGCATTCATTACCAATTTCTATCTCAATTCTGTTTGATCCTGCATCAATTGAATTTTCCAAAAATTCTTTTACAACAGATGCCGGTCTTTCAATAACTTCACCTGCCGCTATCTGATTTATTAAATTATCAGGCAATAGTTTTATTCTTTTCATAATTTTTAATTTTCTAATAAATTTAGTATTTAATCATGCTTATCAAAGAGTAAATAATACCTGACAGCATTATACATATCGGAATTGTAAATATCCATGCAGTCACAATATTGCCAACCACACCCCATTTAACTGCAGAAAGTCTCTGTGTACAACCTACTCCCATAATAGATGTTGAAATAACCTGAGTAGTACTGAGAGGAATTCCCATATATGATGCAATGATAATTATGCTTGCAGCAGAACTTTCTGCCGCAAAACCATGTATGGGTTTAAGTTTAATAACTTTACTTCCCATTGTTCTGATAATCTTCCAGCCCCCGGACATAACTCCGCAAGACATCGTAATAGCACATATCAAAATTACCCAAAGAGGGACTTCAAAAGAATGAATCATTCCAAAACTAAGCAATGAAAGAGTTATTATCCCCATTGTTTTTTGAGCATCATTAAGACCATGACTCAAAGCTATCATACCGGATGACAAAAGCTGCGCTTTTTTAAATCTTTTATTTAATTTATCAGGAGGTGTTTTATAAAAAAATCTTATCAATATAACCATCAGAATAAAACCAACTGAAAGCCCCAGAATAGGAGCTATAAACATAGGAATTACGACTTTTATAGCTAATCCTTTTAAATTTATAAAATTTAAACCGTGAGTATGCACAACAGTTGCACCGATTAAGCCTCCAATAAGAGCATGAGAAGAACTTGAAGGAAGACCGTTAAACCATGTAAATAAATTCCACGTAATTGCAGCAAGAAGAGCACAAAGAATTACAGTCTGAGTAACTGTTTCTGTACTGACCATACCTGCTCCAACTGTTTCTGCAACATGCGTACCGAGTAATGCACCCGTAAATTCCAATGATGCCCCAAATAAAACTGCAGCTCTTGGAGTTAATGCTTTTGTCGACACAACTGTTGCAATTGCATTTGCTGCATCATGAAAACCGTTAATATATTCAAACGCCAATGCCACTATTATTACAATTATTAATAAAGTAATGATCATAAACTTATTCTCACCCTACTCCACAGGCTACTTACCAGCAGTAATACACACTCAATATTAACAAATTAGCCATGTTTTAATACAATATTTACAATTTCATCTGATATGCTAAAACAGGTATCAAGAGCATTTTCAATATCTTTGTAGATATCTCTAATTTTTAAAACTGAAAGAGCGTCGTAATTACCTGAAAAAAGTTCATCCATAGCTTTGTAGAGAATTTCATCCCCATGTGTTTCTATCTCTTTCATTCTTTGATTACTTTCGGAAATTTGACCGAATTCAGAATGTTTCCTGAGATGAGACACAATGAAATTAAGTTCTTCAGTCGCTTTTAATAATGTTTCTGCCTGTTTTTTCATGTTTTCAGTAGCTGCTTCTAATCTATAAACTCTTAAATTAAAGCTGGCTTTTACAATCTTCTTTGTAACCCTGTTTATAAGCGAAGCTACTACCTGAATATCTTCTCTGTCTATAGGTGTTATAAATGTTTTGTTTAATCTGGTTAATGTTTCTTTAGCTATGTCATTACTCTTATGCTTGAACCTTCTTGCTTGAATCAACCTGTCCTCATTAACGCCATTAAGCATGATTTCCTGAAAAAGCTTTGCCGTTTCCCTGCAAACATCTGCACCTTCTTCAAAAAGGATATAAAATATTTTTTCTTCGGGAGGAAGTATTTTATCTAAAATTCCAAACTTTATCATATTTAACTCCTGCTATTTGATATTGAAATATTTAAACTCTACTCTTACACAGTTTATTATCAAACAATCAAGGATTAAAAGTAAAGGGTGGCTGAACAAAGATATATTACGAATTATTAAACATAAACTTGTTTTGCCTGTATTTTAAAAATAATATGCCATTTTTTATTTTTTAAATTTATATACTAAAACGAGTTTATATTTCCGAAGGCTTGAACGAGTTATTAAAAACTGAAGCTCCTGCTGATCGCAGCAGCTTCAGTTTTTTTACACTCCCACTACCGTACATCGCCTCCGAAAATAACGCTCCTACTACCGAATACCATTTTTT
>JAQVCB010000109.1 GCA_028689995.1 Candidatus Gastranaerophilales bacterium | reverse complement strand
GTGGAGGCTCTATCGGAGATGTGAAGTTCAATTTGCAGGATGACGTTTATGGATTATCTACTTCTTCCGATACTTTTGAGAAAAAACTAGCTTCCTGAACTTTTAATTTTTCCACATCTTCCCTTATCTAGTATCAAGGCAGCAGTGCCGGCTCCTCGCCGCCATAACTACCTTTCACCTTTAAGTAGGTAACAAAAAGTCTTTACGTCTAACAATGGTTGTCATTCTGAGCGAAGCGAATAATTTGCGTTAAGCTTCCATGAAGATTCTTCGAGCTAAAGTTCTCAGAATGACAACTTAAAAATGCTAGAAAAAATTTTTTATTATTTAAAATACATGTGTTTTTGTTGCTGTCTGGTTTTTGAATTTGGTTATATTTGACTGGAATAGCAGTTCTACAGAGCCGACAGGACCGTTTCTTTGTTTTGAAATAATGATCTCTGCTTTACCTTTTTTATCAGCATTTTCAGGATCGTAGTAATCTTCTCTGTAAATAAACATTACTATATCAGCATCCTGTTCAATACTTCCCGATTCTCTTAAATCACTTAGCATAGGTTTTTTAATGGTTCTTGATTCTACTGCTCTTGATAACTGTGATAATGCTATAATCGGTACTTTTAGTTCTCTTGCAAGATTCTTTAACCCTCTTGATATGGCAGAAATTTCATGAACTCTGTCAAGTCTGCCTGAACCTGTTCCTTCCATAAGCTGTAGATAGTCAATAATTATAAGGCTTAGATCTTTATGTTCCATCCGTAGTCTTCTACATTTTGCACGGACTTCCATTACACCAATACCGGCTGAATCATCTATGAATATAGGTGCTTCTCCAAGTAAGCCCATAGCAGTTGTGAGTTTAGACCAGTCTTCTGTCTGCATGTGGCCCGTTCTTAACCTGTTAGAATCTATTTCAGCTTCCGAACAAAGCATACGCTGAACTAGCTGTTCTTTTGACATTTCAAGACTGAATACTGCAACAGGTTTTTTTCTTCTGATTGCAACTTCTTGAGCTATGTTTAAGCAAAAAGCAGTTTTTCCCATAGAAGGCCTTGCAGCAACGATTATTAAGTCTGAAGGCTGAAAGCCTGCTGTCATATTATCAAGATCATAAAATCCGCTTGGTACGCCTATAATTTCATCTCTGTTATTATAACGTGTTTCAATCTGTTCATAACTTTGCACGACTATTTCTTTAATATGCATAAGATCGTCGGCTACTGTCTTTTGTGATATTGCAAATATTAGTTTTTCAGCCGTATCCATTACTTTATCGGTATTATTTTCATCAAAGGCAATAGAAACAATTTCTGTACCTGCTTTAATAAGTTCTCTTAATGTAGATTTTTCAGCTACAATCCTTGCATAATATTCAATGTTGGCAGTTGTTATAACAGATAATGCCAAATCATTTACTGCAGCTCTGCCGCCTACCAGTTCAAGTTTGTCCTGATCTCTCAGATGTTCAGAAACTGTGACAACATCTATAGGCTCACTTTTATTGAATAAACTGACCATTACAGAATATATATGCTTATGTGCCTGTCTATAAAAATTTTCCGGCTTTAATATATCAACAACTCGTGTAATTGCAACGTTATTTACAAGCAAGGCACCTAAAACTGCCTGTTCAGCTTCAATACTCTGAGGTGGTAATTTTTGTATTTTATTTTGTACTTGATCTTCAGCCACTAATTAACTCCCATTTCTTTATTAATCTATTATATTAAATCAAGACTAAATTGCGAGTTTATTAATAAACAGACATAAATAACTCTGTAAGAGGATAATTAATAACTTAATTTATTTATTAATTTAATAGATAGTGACTAATTAATTTGAATTAATAATTAAGTTTAAATGTCATTGCGAGGCTTGCTTGCAAGCCGTGGCAATCTTGCCAATGTGATTTTATAGCATCTAATGTTTGTTAGATTACCACGTTGTCGCTTCGCTCCTCCTCGTAATAACAATGGGAGTAAAACATTATGGATTATTTTAAAAATATTGTTCATATTCCAACTGATTCGGTTTCTATGGAAGGTTCTCTTGTTATTCCTGATAAGGCTTCAAATATTGTTTTATTTGTTCATGGCAGCGGTAGCAGCCGGTTTAGTCCTAGAAACAATTACGTTGCGGATTTTCTAAATGAGCATGGCATAGCTACACTCTTATTTGATTTATTGACTCAGACAGAAGATCTTGAATATAACACAAGATTTGATATTGATTTATTAAACGAAAGACTTCAGGTAGCCACAAGATGGGTTCAAAACAATCCTTCGACATCAATGTATAATATTAGTTATTTTGGAGCAAGTACAGGGGCAGCAGCAGCCCTTATGGCAGCTGCAAAATTAGGGAATGTTATAAAAGCGATAGTTAGCCGTGGGGGCAGACCGGATCTTGCAGTACCAGTTTTAAGTCAGGTAAAATCTCCGACAATGCTTATAGTTGGCGGAGATGATAAATTAGTTATTGATTTTAACAGATTTGCATATGAAAAATTGCAGTCAGAAAAAGAAATAGTTATAATTCCAGGTGCAAGTCATCTTTTTGAAGAAACCGGAACTCTGGAAGAAGTTGCAAAACTGGCTGCTCAATGGTTTAAAAAGTATTTATAATTATTTGGTTTTTGTTGGTTCTGCTGCTGGTGCAGGATATGATTGCTGCATCATGCCGCTTCTCTGTATTCTCTGTATTCTTTGCATTTGCAGCTGGTTATGCAATTTGACTAATTTGTATACAGGAATCTGTTTGTAGTAATCATGGCGGTGTTTAACGGAGTAATATGTTGATGTAATCATTAGTAATGCCGCAAAACCAATGATAATACTACCTATTATAAAACCTGTTATTTTTAGCCACAATTCCTGTTTGTTGGCATGAGATAAAATCCAATACGCAATTCCAATGCTAAATGTTAAGTAACAAAGCACTATTACAAGTAAGAATGAAATAACCATAATATTTCCTCCAGCTTAAAAAAGAATAAATCGTTATAAAATCTTATCCTATGTCTATAATTCTTACATCGTCATGAAAGATATAATTTCTAATCGGGACAAATTTAAATGAATTTCTGATAAGAATGAAATTCCAGGTATTACCCTTTTGAGCCGGCTTTGTATCCACAGAGACCGCTGCAGAAGATGAGAAGCTTGTCCATGAACGGAACTTTCATGAAATTTAATGCAATTGGAACGTCGTCAACATGGATGAATACATCAAAAACATCAAGTTTTCTTTCATATTTTTGATTTTTAAAATATTGTTTGTTTAACCAGTTGGAAACATGGGAACCTATTGTTATACCTGTACCTACACCAAGAACAATAGCCGCTATACCCTTTCCGGTTTTAGCCAAAAGATGCATAAGATTATCTTTTTTGAAATTTTCTGTAAATGAAATCTTATTTTTAAATTCTTTTGTACTTAAACCAAACTTATGAACTAGCCTTTCAGTTAGGATTGTAGGACATACAATGTTTGTTAGAAACTGGAAATTTGCTTCTTTTACTTTCTTCTTGTTGATTTCACCATTTTCTTTGGTAATTCCTCCCAATAGTCCTCCAAGAATGGAACCGGATCCAATGATAAGTATTTCAGGAAGAGAAAATTCGTCTGTATCAAGAAGGTATCTAAAATATGATTTATTTCCATTTTTACCATTATATAATTCATTTGATTTTTCTTTGTATTCATTAAAATATTCTTTTAAATTACTTACTTTTGAATTTTTGACTTTTAAAGTATTTAATAAATCTTCCTTTTTATCCAGTCCAACTTCCTTTAATAACTTATTGATTGTTTCATCATTGTTTGGATTTTTGAGATTTTCAGCAATATTAAGTAATTTATCTTTAACTTTAGAAGAAGCTTTTTCCGCAATATTTTCAAGATTTTGAGCTAATTTAGCCGAATTGAAATCATTACCATTAATGTTGTTTTTTAAAGCATCAATAATACTTAAATTAAATTTACCTTTTTTAAATTTCATCGCATAAAATATAAGAGCTGGAACTGCTGTTCCTATTGCTGAACCGGCAGCGGCATACCAGTTTATACCTTTGCTTTTATGTTTAGCTTCTTTACCCAGAAGAATTTCATACAGGTTTCTGTCATCAGGGAAAACTCTTAATGTGGCAAAGTTGCTTGTTACATGCATATCAATAGGCATTGCTGCATTTGTATTGATAAATTTGCCGTAAATTTGATTATTTACACGTCTTTCAGTCCGCACTCCGTTATTTTGATTTGTGTTACCCTGTGCAGAAGTTTGATTTATTATTATATTTGGAATAGAGACTGGAGTCGCTTCCATTAAATTTTGACCTTACAAAATATACAAATATACATTTGCGTTATATTTAATTAAAGTATAAGTAATCAGAAAATTTGCTAAAAAATACCGTTTTATTAATTTATTTTAAGGTGCTATTAATAGATAATATTTTGAAACAGCTTCCAGTAATGTAGTAAAAATTTCGTAAATACTTTATAAATATCCAGTTATACAATAAAATAAATAGTAATTTGATTTAGTTTGTTTATTGTATCTGTAAATATTCATTTGTATTTGATTTAAAGGAATAAGATGAAAAAGGTTCTTTTTAAATTTATTAATAAATATATTGAAAAAATTAATAATTATATTGATAAACATAAGATAAAAAGATCAGTTTCTATATTTCTTTATCAAACTAAAATAAAAAAATTCTTTTCTATACTAGTTGATAATAACAAAATCCTTGTTGTCTCTTTTAGTATTTTAATTGCAGTTGTGCTTTTTTTCTTTTTTCAAAATCAAAATTCCACTTCTCTTGGGGGGATTTTAAATGATGGGGAACGTTATGAAAAAAGTGGTAAAATAGCTATGGCTCTTGAATCTTACTATAAAGCAGTCAAGCTGTATCCCGGTAGTTATGAGGCGCATTTAAGGCTGGGAAATCTCTATAGACAGGTTAATGAACTGGAAAATGCAAAAATCGAGTATTATAGAGCGATTAAAATGGGTAATCTCAATAGGTATGACGCTTATTTTGCAATGGCGGATATTTATGTGTCAGAGGATGAGTATGAGTTAGCTCAGGATATATTAGTCCAAATTCAGGATATACCTTTTAAAGTTGTTTCAGATAAAATTGGTGACTTTTATTTTGATTGGGGGAATCAGTTTAAAAAAATTAATCAGCCTGAAGCTATAAGAAAATATAAATTGGCTTATAAGTTTTATTCGAAAAATAAAAGTGATAAGGTTTTTCTTACAAGAAAAGCTATTGAAAATAAATATATGGACATTGCAGATAACCTTTTAGCTTTTAATAAAGTCGATGAAGCTGTTAAAATTTTAAATTCTTCAATTAATTATTATGATAATTCATCTGCACATTACAAGCTTGCCAGAATTTATGAAAAAGAAAATATTGATAAGGCTATAGAGGAGTATACAAAAGCATTTACATTAAATTCTTCAATAGCATCAACGGATGGATTTGTTCAATTACTTGTGAAAAAAGCGGATAATCTTTATAAAAATGGAGATAAGCTTAATGCGGGAGTTTATTATGGGAAAGCAAGGAAGCTGGGTTCAAAGGTAAAAATACCATATATTAATGATAATAATATTATTGTGAATCTAATTGCTTCAAAATCCAGTAAAGATGTTGATAAACAACTATATACACCGGGAATTAGTTTTAAAATTACCAATATAAGTAAAAATAAGATTGAATATTTAAAAGCTAAAGTCATTTTTAATGTGAATGATCAAAAATATAGTGAAGAAATAAAGGAAATTTCAACACAAAAAATCCCTCTTTCCCCTTATTCTATTACTCCTTTAATAAATGTTTATTCTTCAAAATCTTTAGGCAGTGAATTAAGGAATCCAAAAGTTGAAATTCAAATATTTGTTTCACAACAAAATCCAGACAAGTGGAAATTATTTAGAAATACATACTTTGATGGAAAAAATCTGGTTAATGAACTGGACAAAACTAGTAGTAAAGATTCAAATGCTGTTAAAATGTCGAATAAAAATAACTACAGTGCTTATTTTACAATGGCTGATATATATATTTCCAAAAATGAGTATGAGTTGGCACAGGATTTATTGTTACAAATAAAAGATGTGCAAAGAAAAGTTGTTTCAGATAAAATTGGTGATTTTTATTTTAACTGGGGAAATAAGATTAGCAAATCCGATCAACCTGAGGCTATTAGAAAATACAAATTGGCTTATAAATTCTATTCGAGAAATAAAAGTGATAAGGTTATTCTTACAAAAAAAACAATTAAAGACATGTATCTAGACCTTTCTGATAAACTTTTAGCCGTTAATAATGATAATGAAGCAGTTAAATTATTAAATTCTTCAATTGATTATTATGATAATGCAACTGCACATTATAAACTTGCAAGAATATATGAGAAAAAAAATACAGACAAAGCTATAAATGAGTATACAAAGGCATTTGTATTAAATTCTTCAATAGCGTCTACGGATGGATTAGTTCAATTACTTGTAAAAAAAGCAGACAATCTTTATAAAAATGGAGATAAAACTACTGCAAAATTTTATTATGAAAGGGCAAAGAAACTAAACCCGCAGGTAAAAATACCTCAAATCAATGATAGTAATATTATTGTTAATTTAATTGTATCTAAATTCAGTAATGATGTTGACAAACAGCAGTATTCACCGGGAATCAGTTTTAAAATTTCAAATATCAGTAAAAACAAGATCGAATATTTAAAAGCCAAAGTAGTTTTTAATGTGGATGGCAAAAAATATAGTGAAGAAATAAAGGAAATTTCAACATTAAAAAGCCCTCTTGCTCCTTCTTCTGTAACTCCTGCTATTAATATCAATACTTCAAAACCTTTAAGTTATGAATACAAGAATCCTAAAGTCGAGATTCAAATATATATTTCGCAACAAAATCCGGACTCGTGGAAGTTATTTGGAAGCAATTATTTCGTGAATAATCATCAGATTAAGAATTTTAAAAAGACCAAAAATAAAGAACATGTGATATCCAGAGCTAACAACTGTGAAGCATATTTCGCAATGGTTGATATGTATGTAACTAAAAATGAATATGTACGAGCGCAGGATTTATTGTTACAAATAAAAGATGTGCAAAGAAAAGTTGTTTCAGATAAAATTGGTGATTTTTATTTTAACTGGGGAAATAAGATTAGCAAATCCGATCAACCTGAGGCTATCAGAAAATACAAATTGGCTTATAAATTCTATTCGAGAAATAAAAGTGATAAGGTTATTCTTACAAAAAAAACAATTAAAGACATGTATCTAGACCTTTCTGATAAACTTTTAGCCGTAAATAATGACAATGAAGCAGTTAAATTATTAAATTTTTCAATTGATTATTATGATAATGCAACTGCACATTATAAACTTGCAAGAATATACGAGAAAAAAAATACAGATAAAGCTATAAATGAGTATACAAAGGCATTTGCATTAAATTCTTCAATAGCGTCTACGGATGGATTAGTTCAATTACTTGTCAAAAAAGCAGATAATCTTTATAAAAATGGAGATAAAACTATTGCAAAATTTTATTATGAAAAGGCGAAGAAACTAAACCCGCGGGTAAAATTACCATATATAGATAATAATTACATCTTTGTAAGTTTAATTGCAGTAAAATCCGATAAAGATAATATAAAACATCTTTATATCCCGGGAATAAGCTTTAAAATTTCAAATATCAGTAAAAACAAGATTCAATATTTAAAAGCCAAAGTAGTTTTTAATGTGGATGGCAAAAAATATAGTGAAGAAATAAAGGAAATTTCAACATTAAAAAGCCCTCTTGCTCCTTCTTCTGTAACTCCTGCTATTAATATCAATACTTCAAAACCTATTAGTCTTATATTTGGGAATCCAAAAGTAGAAATTCTTATATATGTTTCACAACAGAAGCCTGATAAGTGGAAATTATTCAGAAGCACGTCTATAGAAGATCAAAAATAATTCCCGCTTTCACAGTCAAGACTCCTATATAAAAAAAGATGCAGAATTTTCCGCATCTTTTTTGAGACCATTGCACAAGCAAATAATTTGTAAGAATTTGACTTGATTTGCCATAATTTTCAAAATATTTACTTGTTTTTATCAAAAATTAAACAAAAAATCGCCTAATTTTTGGAATTTAGGCAT
>JAQVCB010000108.1 GCA_028689995.1 Candidatus Gastranaerophilales bacterium | reverse complement strand
AAAGAAGCCATTGCTTTTGCTCTTATGGCTTATACGACATATTATAATATCCCGAATAATGTCCCTTCCTGCACAGGCGCTAAAACCAAAAGAGTTTTAGGCAAGATAATTCCGGGTAATCACAGTTAAAAAGCTCCTAATATATTCAAATACTATAAAATAAAGCCCTAAATATGGGCTTTTATTGACTTGCATATTTTAGCATCATTAAAAATGGTATGAACTCAAATATATATGTATGTATAACATACTAAAAGAATAAATATACAAACAGGTAGTGACAAACCATGTACAGTCACTTACTATCATGATTCTAAAAATTAAAAAAACAAAAGGAGCGTAGAATGGCTTATAGAGTGGGTGTTTTGACACTTTTTAAAAGTAATAATTATGGTACATTTTTGCAATGTTACAGTTTGGTTAAAAAATTAATGAAATATAAAGATCTAGAAGTTGAGGTAATCAACTGTGTTATTTATAACTCTGAAAAAAACTTATTTTTCGATATTTTAAAAGATAGATACAGTAAAACTAACAGTATAAAAACCTTTTTAAGATATCTCAAATTAAGAAATCTGATGAAAAAAAAATTGCCATTATCTAAAGAAAGTTTTGTCGGTTATGATTATGAAAAAGCTATGGATTTTATAAACAGGCAAAATTATGATTATATAATCGCCGGCAGTGATGAAATATGGGGGATTTTCCCTGGTTATATGTTTCCTAATATGTATTGGCTTAACAATAAAATACAAGCAGGAAAAATCAGTTATGCGGCATCAACTAACAGAACAGATTTTACCTTATTTTCGGATGAAGATAAGAAATTTATATCCGAAACGTTAAGAACTTTTGAATATCTGGGAGCGCGAGATAACACAACTATAGAGCAACTATCAAATATTGATAATTCCCTTGATTTCAAAAAAAATCCTGATCCGACTTTTATGTATGAATTCGAGAGTACCCCGAATTTGCTAAATAAATTAACAAAAAAATATAAGTTAAATCCAGAAAAACCTGTAATAGCTGTTACTATGCGGAACCCAATACTGGGTAAGGCAATTATGAAGAGATTTGGAACACAATTTGAGATTGTATCAATTTTTCGCAGTAATCCGTATATTAAAAAGTATATTTACGATTTAGACTATTTTGAATGGGCAAAAGTATTTTCTTATTTTTCCGGCATTGTAACAGATCTGTATCATGGAACTATTTTCTCAATTAGAAACGGAACTCCTTTTGTTTCAGTTGACGATAGTGATCTTTATTTGCATTATCCGGGTAAAATCGAAGATTTATTATATGATACAGGATTAGGAGATTGTTATTTTAATATGAAAAATGCCAATTTTGATATTGACTTAATGCTTGATAAACTGCAATCTAATATGAACATGAGAGATCCCCAATATAAATTAATGCAGAATATAAGTGAATATAAGAGAAAAGAAGCTGAAAACTGCATTAACAAAATTGTTAAAACAATAACAGACCCAAAACATCTTGAAAAGATTGAAGAAGAAGTAAATTTAGCAGATTAAAAAAAGATGAAAGCAGCTATTAATAATAAAAAATGGAATTCTAAAAATATAACTGTCAATATAATCTGTCTGGCAATCATAACCTTTAAATTTACAGATATAATTTCACATCAGTAAGATTTTACGAAAGGCAAATAATGAATATTCTTGATGTGAAAAAGGTGGGAGATAAAACCAGACAGGCAGTTAAATGGTCTATTTCTTTGCAGGTTGTCCAGAAAATTTTCATTTTTGCTACGAGTATTCTCCTTGCAAGACTACTTACTCCTGCCGATTTTGGTTTACTGGCAATGGCTATGACGCTTGACACTATTACATGGGTGATATTATCTATGGGTGTACTTTCTGCTGTAACACATTTTCAGGACAATGTTGAAGAAAGAATAAATGCCGCATTCTGGTTAATTTTATCTTCCTCTTCCTGTCTGGTTTTACTTCAAATAATTTTTGCACCTGTTGCTGCAAATTTCTATAACGAACCAATGCTTGTTCCAATAATCAGAGTAAGTGCTATAGGATTACTTATAGCCAGTTTTGGCGCTGTCCAAAGAACAATTTTAGCTAAAAATATCGAATTCAAGAAAATATCGATTTTAGAGACATTTACCAACATTCTTAAAAATATTCTGTATATTGTTTTTGCGTTGGCCGGATTTAAAGTATGGAGTTTTATTTATCCAAAGGTTATCATTGCTGCAATTAGTGCTATAAGCCTGTGGAATATAACAAAATGGCGTCCTCAGTTTAAATTTTATTTCAAATACTGGGGAGAAATGCTGGGTTTTGGTAAAAATGTACTTTTCAGTAATATAATCGACTATATAGTCAATAATTCAAGTTATATTTTAATTGGTAATTTACTGGGTTCATCCATGCTTGGAATTTATTCATTTGCATATGATAAAAGCATGTTTATGATAAACAGTATATCTTCTCCTGTGACAGCTATATCTTTCCCTACATTTGCAAGATTACAAAATCATAAAGATAAATTAAAAAATGCATATTTTAAAGCTATAAAAGCTATCTCACTGGTAACATTCCCTTATGTATTTGGTCAGTTAGTATTAGGTCCGGAATTTATTATCGGAATTTTTGGAAATAAATGGCAGTCTTCTATAATAATTTTTCAAATGATCCTTATATTTACTCTATTAAGATCAGCTTCTCAATGTATTAATCCCTTACTTCAAGCTATAGGAAAGCCTAATATGGCTCTTAAATGGAATTTAATTTATGCACCGGTTTATATTTGTTCGATATATGTTGGATTCAAACTAGACGGAATATATGGGATTGCAGCTATAACAACATTAGTAGGTGTTATTGGGGCCATAATATATATGGGGTTGGTTATAAGAGTTTTAAACTGGTCTTTTAATGATGTTTATGAGGCTCTTAAGCCAGCATTATCTAGCTCAATCTTAATGGGTATTATTATTGGGGTATTAAAATTCATTATTAAACTTTATAATGCTCCTGATTTGTTTATATTAGCTTCTCTTATACTGGCAGGAGCATTAGTTTATGTCCTGTCTATTCAAATATTCTTTAAAGAAACATACGAATTTATTATTGAAAATATAGTGAAAATTACAGGCATAAAAAAGGTTGAACAAAATCTAACTAATAAAGGTTGACCTGTTCCTTAATAATTATAATGAGTATGCAGGAGTTCATGAGCAAGCTTGCTGTTAGGTTTTTCAAGCTCTTTACCGTAAATTTCCTGAACCTGAGGATTTTCCTGAGATTTATGCAAAGGCATTCTGTCATCTGCTTCATAAAGACCTTTTGCTCTGCAAGCCTTAGCGTTGGAAGTTTTATTACTGGAAGGCTGTCCGGCTCCACCTATGCAACCGCCGGGACATGCCATAACTTCCACTACATCATAAGAGGCTTCACCTTTCTTTATCCTATCCATTAGCTTTTTCGCTTCACCAAGAGTATTTACTATAGCAAGTCTGACTTTTCTGCCTTCTATATCGACAGTCAATTCTTTTAATGTTTTAAGACCTCTTGTTTCAGTTATTGCTACTTTCTCAAGTTTTTTACCAGTTATAAATTCGTAAGCCATCCTGATAGCAGCTTCTGCCACACCGCCTGATGACCCAAAAATTAATGCAGCACCGGTATATGTCCCAAAAGGTGAATCCATAGACTCGGCTTCCAGTTTTCTAATGTCTATTCCTGCTTCCTGAATCATTTTGATAAGTTCCTGCGTTGTGATAACTACATCAACATCTGCAATTTTATCGTTTAAAAACTCACTGCGTTTTGCTTCAGCTTTTTTAGCAGTACATGGCATTATAGAAACAACTGTTAAATTTTCTTTTTTAACATCTAGTTCTTTGGTTAGCATATCTTTAGCTATAGATCCGAACATCTGCTGAGGAGATTTACAGGTTGAAAGATTTTCAAGATACTCAGGATATCTTTGTTCCGCAAACTTAACCCATGCCGGACAGCAGCTTGTAAACAAAGGCAGCTTTTCATTACTTAAAAGCCTTGATATTAATTCTGTGCCTTCTTCCATTACTGTCATATCGGCTGCAAATGAAGTATCAAATACTTTATCAAAACCTATTTTTCTTAATGCTGCTGTAATTAAGCCTATTGTATTTTCTCCCGCAGGAATACCGAATACTTCACCAAAAGCAACTCTAACAGCAGGAGCAACTTGAGCTATAACAATTTTTTTCTCATCTAAAATCTCGTTCCAGACTTTTTTAATGTCAGACTTGATTGTCAAAGCACCAGTAGGACAAACCGTTGTACACTGACCGCAATATACGCAATCTGACTCATCCAAGTTTTTACCATAAGCCGGTGTTACAACAACTTTAGCTCCTCTGTTTGCAAAGTCAAGGACGCCCTGTCCCTGTGTTTCTTTACAAACTCTGACACAAGCACCGCATAAGATGCATTTATTGGGGTCTCTTACGATTGAAGGATTAGAATTATCAATAGGGAGAACTTCCTCTCGTTTTCCAAATCTGATGTCTTTGATACCCATTTTGTTGGAAAGGTCCTGAAGTTCACAATTACTGCTTTTTTCACAGGTTGTACATTCTCTGTCATGGTTGGAAAGAATCAACTCAAGTGAAATTTTTCTGACTCTTCTTGTTTTTTCTGTGTTAACTTTTACTTTCATTCCTGATTCAGGAGGAACTGTACAACTGGACTGAACTCCTCGTCCTTCGATTTCAACAACGCACATACGACAAGCGCCATAAATTGTAAGATCTGGTCTATAACATAATGTAGGAACCTCTATTCCTGCTTTTCTAATAACTTCGAGCAAGTTTCTTTCATCAGAAAACTCAATTTCTCTGCCGTCTATATATAATTTTTTATCTGAATTATTTTTCATATCTATTAATATTAACTCCTGATGCTTATAGCTTTAAATGGGCAAATATCAATACAAGCGCCGCATTTAATACATTTTTCCTGATCTATTGTGAACGGTTCTTTGACTTTTCCTTCAATTGCATTCACAGGACACTGTCTTGCACATTTTGAACAGCCCTTACAAAGCTCTTTTTCAATAATAATTTTTTTAAGTGCCTGACATGCTCCAGCCGGACAACGTTTTTCAACTATGTGAGCCATGTATTCATCCCTGAAATGTTTCAAAGTTGATAATACAGGGTTTGGAGCAGTTTTCCCTAATCCGCATAATGATCCGTCTTTAATTGCTAGTGATAGTTCTGCAAGCAGGTCAATATCAGTTAAAACTGCTTTACCTGCAACAATTTTTTCAAGAATTTTTAGTATATTCTTTGTTCCATCGCGGCATGGAACGCATTTTCCGCAGGATTCATTCTGAATAAAGTTCATGAAAAATCTTGCCATTTCTACCATACAGGTATCTTCATTCAGAACTACTAGTCCACCAGAACCAACCATTGCTCCTGCTTTAATCAATGAATCATAATCAAGAGGAATATCAAGATATTCTTCTGTTAAACAGCCTCCTGAAGGCCCGCCAATCTGAACAGCTTTAAATTTCCCGTTATTTCTGATACCGCCGCCGATGTCAAATATAATCTTTCTTAATGTTGTACCCATCGGAACTTCTATTAATCCAGTATTGTTAACTTCTCCAGTTAAAGCAAATGTCTTTGTACCTGTACTGGTTTCAGTACCAAATCCCCTAAACCATTTTGCTCCTTTTGATATTATTAAAGGAATATTTGCAAAGGTCTCGACATTGTTAATAAGAGTAGGTTTTCCAAATAGACCTTTATTAGCAGGAAATGGAGGTTTGGATTTTGGCATACCTCTCTCGCCTTCAATAGATACTATAAGAGCAGTTTCTTCACCGCAGACAAAAGCTCCTGCACCTTCTTTAATATGCACTGTAAAAGAAAAATCTTTTCCTAATATGTTTTTTCCCAATAATCCACGCTCTTCAGCCTGTCCAATAGCGATTCTTAATCTTTGAACCGCAAGAGGATATTCTGCTCTGACATAAATATAACCTTCATCAGCACCTACTGCATATGCTGAGATCGCCATTCCTTCCAGGACTTTGTGAGGATCACCTTCCATGATACTTCTATCCATAAATGCACCGGGATCACCTTCGTCACCATTACAGATAATGTACTTTTTATTATCCTCCGCTATACGGACAAAGTTCCATTTTTTGCCTGTCGGAAATCCACCGCCGCCACGTCCTCTTAATCCACTTTCTGTTATTTCCTGACAAACCTGTTCAGGAATATTTTGATCTAATATTTTATTTAAAGCTTCATATCCGCCGTTTGCAATGTATTCATTAACATCTTCAGGATTAAGTTTGCCGCAGTTAATTAATGAAGTTCTGTCCTGTTTTGCATAGAAGTTAATTTCTTCATTTTTTTTGATTGACTTACCTGTTGCAGGTTCTATATAAAGAAGTCTTTCAACTATTTCATTGTTAACAAGATGTTTTTCTACAATTTCATCAACATCTTCAGCTTTTACTTTTACATAAGTTACATGTTTGTCAGGAATTACAACGAGTACACCTCGTTCGCAAAAACCATGGCATCCTGTTTTAACGGCTGTATATTTTTCATGTTTTAATGCTACGTTAGCGCCAAGATCCTGAAATCTTTTATAGACTTCCATTGATCCATTGGCAACGCAGCCTGTTCCTGCGCAGACCAAGACTCTTGTTCCCATTTGCTGCACAAATTTTTCGGCTTTTTCCTTTTCAGCCTTTAAATCTATATTTGTTATGACTGTCATTATTTTTCACCTGTTATATATTCTTTTAAAAGATAGCTGCTGATGGGCAAGTATGCCCATCCTACCTTTATTCCTGTTGAAGTTTATCGATAATAACTGCAATCGCAGCAGGAGTCATTTGAGGATAAACCTTTTCGTTTATAACAACTACAGGAGCGAGTCCACATGCCCCAAGACAACTTACTGTTTCAATACTGAATTTAAGATCATCAGTTGTGATCTTTTCACCCGTAAGATTTAATTTTTGTTTGATAGCATTTAATACAGGCATACTTTTTCTTACATGACATGCCGTACCGTCACAGACTTTAATTTCATATTTGCCTTTTGGATTCAAGCTGAATTGGCTGTAAAAAGTAGCCACACCATAAACACTTGCCGGTGATAAATTCATTGTTATAGCTATGTATGTAAGCATTTCTTCAGGCAAATAACGGTATTCTTCCTGAACTCTCTGAAGAATAGCTATTAGATTTTCTTTTTTAGCCTCATAATTTTGAATAATTTCATTTACTTTATGAAATCTTCTTTGTTTTTCACAGATTACATCCGTATTTACATCTTTTACTGTCATTTTTCTTCAACCTCTAAATTTCAAAAATAGAATCCATTTTATTCCCCTGCTTAATTCAGCATTAGTTATACCGACGAAAATACAATTAAGATGTTTCTGGGCTCAGAAAAATTTATTAATCAGGCAGGTTATAGAAATATATATTACTTTGCAGGATATTTTTTTCGTACGCTTCTGACGGCTAGTGTCAAAACGTCGAAAACTCACCGTTTCCGCCGTTTCTCACTTTTGTAAGGTCGTAGTCTCAAAAGTCTCAAATTTAAAAATTTGGACTTTTGGGACCACTTCTAGGAGGAAATATGAAAAGTCCTGTTGTATCAGTCGTAATGACTACCTATAATCGAGATAAGTATATTTGTGAGGCTATAGAATCGGTTCTTAGTCAAACATTTGAAGATTTAGAACTGATTATTATAGATGATGGATCTACTGATGATACTTCGGAAAAGATAAAATCTTTTAATGACGAAAGAATTAAGTATTATTATCAGGATAATGCGGGACAGAATCCTGCCCGTAATGCGGGTATAATAATCTCAAACGGTAAATATATTGCTATGATTGATTCTGATGACATATGGGATAAAAATAAATTACAAAAACAGGTCAATATATTAGATAAATATCCAGATACAGGTCTTGTATACTGTGGAACGGTCTTTATTAATGAAAACAATAAAATTATTTACAAGAAACCACTTGCTGATTATAAAGGACAGATTCTGGATAAGCTTTTAATGACAAATTTTCTTTATAACGGTTCATGTCCACTCTTTAGAAAAAGCTGTATAGAAAAAGCAGGACTGTTCGATACAGATCGGAAGAGCACACG
>JAQVCB010000107.1 GCA_028689995.1 Candidatus Gastranaerophilales bacterium | reverse complement strand
AATGGACTATGCCTATTCCAAATTGGAGCTTGATATTCAACCAAATTCTGATATATTTTGAAGAGAGATTAGAAAAATTTCTCTAATCTCTCAAATTTAAGGTTTACACAAAACTTGTTACGGAATCCTAATCTCTCAAATTTAAGGTTTACACAAAACTTGTTACGGAATCTTAATTATAATTAACTCTCCCTTGTAGTGTCTGTTAGATATTAAGATAAAATACTTTTTTGATCTTCTGCTTCTTGTTTTTTCCTATCTTCTTCTTCTTTTTTCTTTTTAGCTACTTCGGTTTCACTTTTAAGTTTTTTTATTTCTTCGTTAAGTTCCTCATTATCTACAATTTCGCCTGATTGTATTTTTTTGGTTAAAGTTGCTTTTTGATCTGAGGTTATATCAGCAGAGGAGAACCAGCCCTTTTTAGCAGCATCATAAAGAGTTTCATTCATATTACTCAATTTATTGCTGATTTCTTGGAGTGTATCCACCTTTTCTTTAGCTATACCTGTAGGATTTTTCAATTCACCTTTTGTTATGCTTTTTATTGTGTCATAAATCTTTTGAAGGTCTTCTTTATTAGCTAAATATACATTAGAATTCAGGTTGTTGAGATAATAATACATTCCTCCTGCTTTATTAAATTTATCTAGTGCTCCTAAAACATCATTTCTTAATTTTTCAGTTTCATCTAAGTTTGTATCAGTTTTAGATTGATCATTTTTAGCTGCTGCAGGATCTTTTTTAAGTTCACTTATTTTATCAGCTAATTCTTTTCTAAAGTCATCACCATTTACGTCTTTAACTGCAATTTTGCCACTTTGAATATCTTCTGCGATTCTTGATACCATATCGTCAGTTATAGATGGATCATTTTTTCTTAATTCTTCTATTACATTATTCCTATACTTAATATTATCAAAGGCTTCTTTCTTCTTAGCTTCATCTGTACCGATCAATGCTTTCAAATCTTCTTTTGTAGCGTATTTAGAATATTTATCTGCGTCACTACCTTGTAGAAGCTTTCCAATAAGTGCTTGTCTTTCAGCATCAGTACTTTCTGTTGACTGAGCATTATCATTTTTAGTTGGTAAATATATTATATCTTTGGGATGGATAATAGTATTCTTGTCTTTGAGATTATTATTTTTATCAGCAACAATTTTATTTATAATTGATTCTATTTGATTTTCGGAGATTCCTGGATAATTATTTTTTACTATGTTATATAAACAATCGTTTGGTCCTGTTCCCCATGCATCAACTGTTACTGACTTTTGAGCATTAGTATCTTTGTTCTCTGTTTTTGATGCATTAAAAACATTTATTACTCCTGTTAAAAATTTACCAAACATAGTTTTTTTAGTTTCATCGGTTTCATTAGCCATTGTTTCACACATTTTTTTAATTTCTGCATCGTCAAGAGTATTATCCTGGCTAGTATCAAATGTTTGAAAACAATTATTAATCTCCTCTTCACTCATTGCTGCTGCGGCTGTCTTAAAAATAGAAGCATCTTTAGTAATTGGATTATGTGATGTTTTATTATCATTGAATTGTTTAATTTGATTTAGTTTAGCTTGCATCTCTACACTTAATTCGCCCATTTTTAACTCCTCCAATATTTAATATTTATTTTATATATATATAAAAACTATTGAGCATATAAAATTGCTATATTTTATATGCTTTATTAAGTTTTGTTATTTTAAGGAGTATTTTAAAATTTTATGTAATCTGTTATCTGAATCTATTTGATTTGCATCGCTCGCTCAGGATAAGCTTATCTCTGGATATTTGAATATTCAATATATGCTAGAACCTCACTCCTGTTATTTGCGAGGCAGGCAGCATATTAAGTTAAACAAGTCTTCTTACATTATCTGAAATCCATGGAACTATTGTGTATTTGCCCATAAATGATGTAACTGCGAGATAGATGATCAGCATGAGTAATGCAAGCTGGATAATTGATAATCCAAGTAGCATTGTCGGATAAAAAGCAAAATAATAAACGATATTGTTGACCAACGCTCCTACAAATGGAATTATTCCTATGAATCCAAGCAGTATAGAGGATACAATCTTAATAAGATAGATTACTATTGAAATAAAGATTGATTGAATAATATGATATTTTACAAAAGACATAGGAGGTTTTCCTGCAATATAGCAAATAATCATCCATATAAAACCAACAAATCCCATAGTTAAATAACTAGCGGCACTTATAATTCTGTCGAACATGTTTGGCTCTGTTCTATATCCTCTCATTATTCCTCCTTATTTTTTACATTTTGTATTGAAGTATATTCTTCGACTGCTTCTGCATATATTGTGAATATTTCATCATTATCAGGGTCTAGTCTGCTTGCTATTCTATAGTATTCAATTGCTTCTTCAAGCTCGCCCATTAAAGTAAGTGAGTTACCGAGAGCTACATATGCCATAGGATTTTTGCTGTCAATCTTTATCGCTTCTTTATAATAATTAATTGCTTCTTCAAACTGGTTTTTTTCGCTGTAAGTATTTGCCAGTATAATATATATCTTTGAGTCTTCAGGGTCAAGAGCTATTGCTTTTATATATTTTTCTATTGCTTCATCTGTTTTGCCGGTTTCAGAAAGTGCTATTCCGTAGCAAAGATGTGATTTTGCATAATCAGGATTTATCCCAAGCGCATTTTGGTAATATTCAAAGGATTCATTAAATTTTTTCTGTTCTGAAAGAGCATTCCCTATACATACAAGAGATTTATAATCTTTATTGTTATATTGCAAAGCTTCTTTATAATATTTTATAGCTTCATTAAAATCGCTGTTTTGCATATAAACGCTTGCTATATCTACATAATATTCATAATTGTCCGGCTCGAGTTTTATTGCAATTTTATAATTTTCGATAGCTTTTTCATATTTTTGCTGGTCCTGATAGGCAAGACCAAGACTTGCGTATAATTCCGCTTTATCAGAACGTAATTTTATCGCTTCTTTATAATAGTTAATAGCAATATTTGTCTTGTTTTCTTCTGCATAAATATTTGCCAGATTCATATAAGGGGAATAATTATCAGGTTCTAATGTTATAGCTTTTTGATAACTTTCAACCGCATCATCAATTTTGTCTAATAAATATAATATGCTCCCAATATTTATTAAAGTTTGCACATTGCCAGGAACAAGATTTAAAAGTTTATTATAAGCGTCTAGAGCTTCTTCCAGTTTGCCGGAAAGAGCAAGAGTAGTTCCAAGAATAGTGTAAGCTTCATGATTCGCAGGATTTTTCCGAATCTGTTTTTTGCAGTCTTCAGCAATTTTAATAAGGTCTACATCAGGACTTTTTAAGGATTCATCCATTTGTTTATTTAATTCCATCCATCTTACACTTTTTTAGGTAATGTTATGAAGATCGTTTACTATGCCAATTGTTTCTATAAATTTATCCCCACAACTTACTTCTAATATACACTATTTAAGTAAAAGTTGTGAGGATTATTAAATTTTGTCACATTTACACCTTGATGAACTATTTAAAATGGAAATGATTCATTTCCATTTTAAATACTCTTGCTTACGCAGCTTAACCTTCGAATATGTATCCGATTAAAGCTGTTTCTCTTGATCTTTTAACCGCTGCTGCAATCATTCTTTGATGGAAAGCACAATTTCCTGTAATTCTTCTAGGAAGAATTTTTCCTCTCTCAGTTAAAAATCTTTTTAATCTGAGAGTGTCTTTGTAGTCAACTGTATCAATTTTATCAACACAAAAATTGCAAACTTTGCGTTTTTTTCTAGAATCTGATCCTGCTGTAAATCTTGCCATATTATTCCTTTCTAAAAGGGTATTTCATCTTCACCAATTAAATCATCACTACTAATTTCTTCGTCGTAACTGGGTCCTTCTATATTTCTGTCTTCTGAAGCAGCTCTTGCTGTTTCACCTACAACTTCTACAGCTTGAGCATCAATTTCAACACCTTTTTTGTCTGTGCCGCTTGTAGTTTTAGCAGTATATGTCTGTAGACGGCCTTCAATTACTACTATTTTATCTTTTTTAACAGTATCAGCGGTAATTTCAGCAAGCTTTCCTTTAGTAATAATTCTAACAAGAGATTCATCTTTATTACTAATGTTTATAGAAAAACTTGTGATGGGAATATTGTTTGTAGTGTATCTTTTTTCGGGATCTCTGACTACTGTACCCATTATTACAGCTTTGCTAATACTCATTTGTTTCCTCCAGTTTATTTGCTGCTTACTGCTGCAAGCTTTTGTTGGACAGTAATTAAAGCTCTTATAACATTTTCGTTAAGCTTAAAATATCTTTTTAAATCTGCAACTTTATCGGCAGGAATTTCAGATACAAAATTTACGTAGAATCCATCTCTTGAATCTTCAATTTCATAACCTAATTTTTTACGGCCAAGTTTGTCGACGTTTAAAATATTACCGCCAAAATTTTTAATAGAATCTTCGATATTTTTAATGACCTGTTCAACACTTTCTATATCGAGATTTGTTTTGATAATGCAAAGTATATCGTATTTTTTCAAGGGTATTCGTTCCTCCATTCGTTAGTCATATTTAAGTTCATATATTATCATGAACAAAATTTTTTTGTGAATACTAATTTTTTAACTTTTCTTTACAGGAAAGTTTTTATTGGTATTAAAACAACTGCATTTTTGTCATGTAATCTCAATCACAGGTGTTTATTGTTTATAATAATATTCGCCTTTGAAAACAAATTCGCTTGCGCCTGTCATGAAGACGTTATTTGAATTTTTATCCTGTTTCCATTCGATTTTTAGTCTGCCGCCGGGTAAGTCTGCAAAAACTGTATTGTCAGTTAAGCCGTTGAGAATTGCAGCAACTGTGGAAGCGCATGCTCCTGTGCCGCATGCCAGCGTTATTCCGCAGCCTCTTTCCCATACATCAATTTTAATGTTGTTTCTTGAAAGTACTTTTATGAATTCCACATTTGTTTTTTCGGGGAAAAGAGTATTTAATTCAATTTCTGCGCCATATATTCTAGCAAGTTTTTCAGAATCTTCTTCAGTGAAAATCAGGCAATGCGGATTTCCCATGCTTACAGCTGAAAATGTGAAAGTTCTGTCTACCACTTCAATAGGATGTTTAATAACAGGTGTTCCTTCTATTCCTGAAAGTGGAATCTTTTTAGCTTCAAGAACCGGTTCTCCCATATCAACCCTGACTTCACCATTTTCCTGGATTTCAGGTACTATAACTCCAGCAAGTGTTTGAACAGTGAATTTCTTTTTATTTATAATTCCGTTTTCATAGATATATTTTGCAAAACAGCGGATACCGTTGCCGCACATTTGTGGTTCAGTGCCGTCTGAGTTGAATATTCTCCAGCTAACGTCAGTATCTCCTTTCATATCAGAAGGATTTACTACTATAAGGCCATCGCCTCCGATACCAAAGTTTCTGTCACAGATTTTTTTTGCCAGTTCACTTGAATTTATGTTATTTTTTTCTATTTCGTTATTGTCGACAATGATAAAATCATTCCCCAGTCCCTGCATTTTTGTAAATTTAATTGTTATATCCACTTTTTTACTCCATATACTGTTAAATTTAATAATTCTAATTAACTTTTCTGTCATCCTGAAAAGCGAAGCGACGTGAGGATCTTACCAATATGGAAAGTTTAAGTATTAATAGTAAATTGGTTAGATTGTCACGGGCTAAAGCCCTCGCAATGACAGTTGTTTGACTTTAGTATATTATTATCTTACTACTAATAATTCCAGATAATTATATTTTAACCAAACAACTTCTAAAACAAAATATTTTTTCTTATGAAAAAATTGATAATATATACGGCTATGAATGCTATTGTCTTTGAAAATACATAGTAAAGATGTGTTATATCGGTAAAAAACCAGATGATGACTTCATTTAGAACAAGTCCTAATAAGCCTGTTAATAAATATAAAGATATTTCAAAAGCTCTGTTATCCAGTTTTCTGTTATTGAATACCCATACCGTGCTTAAGATATAGTTTACTGCAATGCCTGTTCCGAATCCCAGAGCCGCTGAAATCAGATAATTTAATTTAAAAAATTCTGTGAAAACGATCAAAACTAAAAAATCAGCAAATACGGCAGGTATTCCTACAAGAAAATATCTCATTAACTGGATAATAGTATTATCCGTCTTATTTGTTATCAGTGATTTTATATTCATATTAATTGCTATTTTTGATTAATTTGGCAAATTTGCGTTTTCCTACCTGTAATATCAGTGAATCTTTGTCGTTAAACTCAATTTTTTGAGCAATATCAGCAACTTTTTCATTGTCAAGTTTAATGCCGCCACCTTGAATAAGCCTTTTTGCTTCGCCCTTGCTTTGAGTCAGACCATTTTCTGCTATAAAGTCAACCAAAACTTTACCTTCAGAAACGGTTAGTTCTTCAATATTTTCGGGGATCCCTTTATTTTTGAAGATATTTATAAACTCTTGTTCAGCTTTGTGTGCTTCTTCTAGAGAATGATACTGTGTAACAATCAGCTTTGCCAGATTCATCTTGTAATCTCTTGGGTTTACCTGTCCGGCATCGAGATTTTTCTTGTATTCATTAAGCTGTTCTGTTGATACATCTGTTAGCAGTTCAAAATATCTCATAATCATATTATCAGGTATAGACATGATTTTACCCAATACATCCTTCGGACTGTCAGTTAGGCTGATGCAATGTTCAGGATATGATTTTGACATTTTTACAATACCGTCAGTTCCTTCAAGAAGTGGTAAGAGGATAACCATTTGAGGGTCTTTTTTGCCATATGCAGATTGAATATCCCTGCCCAGAAGTACGTTAAATCTCTGGTCAGTTCCTCCGAGTTCTATGTCAGAATTAATTACAACTGAATCGTATGCCTGCATAAGCGGATAGAAGAATTCATGAACGGATATTGGTTTACCTTCACTGTAACGTTTTGCGAAATCTTCTCTAACCATCATTTGAGCCACAGTAATATTTGATGCCAGTTTTAATAACTCTGCCAGCTTCATTGGATGAAGCCAATCAGCGTTATTAACAACTTCTGCTTTGCTTAAATCAACAACTTTGCTCATCTGATCGAGATATGTTCCGGCGTTTATATCAACTTCTTCCTTTGTAAGACTGGGCCTTGTTTCCGATTTTCCTGAAGGGTCGCCAATCATAGCCGTAGCGGCACCTACAATAAGAACTACCTGATGTCCTGCAAGCTGAAATTGTCTTAATTTTCTCATTACGACGGTATGACCAAGATGAAGGTCAGGCCTTGTAGGATCAAGTCCTAATTTAACACGTAAAGGAATGCCTGTTTTACTTGATTTTTGAAGTTTTTTGGCAAGTTCTATAACTCCGCCCGGCAAAACTTCCGTTCCTCTTGCAAGAAATTCCGCTTCTTTTATGAATTTTTCTTTAATTTCGATCTTTTTAACTTCTTCCATATTTATAAATCTTTCTTTTATTTTTAATTCGGTTAAAACCCACTCTACGATTTTTTAGCCTTCTTTTAGTACTTCGAGAATTCTTTCGGTATCTTTATCTCCTCTGCCGGAAATATTAACGATAACTATTTCATCTTTAGCTGTATTTGGCATGAGAGTTTCAAGATAAGCAAGGGCATGTGATGATTCAATTGCAGGAATAATGCCTTCAAGTTTTGTTAAAAGCTGAAAAGCTTTGATAGCTTCTTCATCATCTGCTGAATAGTATTTTACTCTGCCGGTATCTTTCAAATAACAATGTTCAGGACCTACACCCGGATAATCCAACCCTGCTGATATGCTGTACGCTTCTTCAATCTGTCCAAAATCATTCTGAAGGACATATTCCATTGATCCATGCAGAACACCAAGTTTACCTTTTGTGAGTGTTGCGGCTGTCATATTTGTATTAATACCAAGTCCTGCTGCTTCTATGCCAATCAGATTAATTTCTTTTTCATTTAAAAAGCTGTAAAAAATTCCCATTGCATTGCTGCCACCACCGACACATGCAACTATATAATCAGGGAGCCTATTTTCGTGTTCTAAAATCTGATGTCTGCATTCATTACCAATTACTGATTGAAAAGACCTGACCATTACAGGATAAGGATGAGGACCTGCAGTTGTACCGAGTACATAGTAAGTGTTATCAACGTTTGTTACCCAGTCTCTAATAGCTTCACTTGTTGCAT
>JAQVCB010000106.1 GCA_028689995.1 Candidatus Gastranaerophilales bacterium | reverse complement strand
AATATCTGGGTGAAGATGATATAGTCAGATTTGACGATGACTATTCAAGAGTAAAATGACAAAAACGAATTTTATATTATCAGCGAATTGCCCGTCATTTCTTCAGGCTTTTTGATATCCAGTATTTCAAGCACAGTTGGAGCAACATCTGCAAGACATCCGCCATCTCTTAACGAAGCTTTTTTATCATAATTTACAAGAATAAAAGGAACCATGTTATTCGTATGTGCCGTAAAAGGTTTTTGATTGGATAAATCCACCATGCATTCAGCATTTCCATGGTCTGCAGTTAATAACATAACAGTATCTGTTTCTTTAACTGCATTGACAACTTTTTTCAGACATCCGTCAATTGTTTCAACGGCTTCGATAGCAGCATCCAGCATCCCTGTGTGTCCAACCATATCAGGATTGGCAAAGTTAACCAGAATAAATCCATATTTTTTTGACAATAAAGCCTTGACTACCTCATCAGTTACTTGAGGAGCGCTCATTTCAGGCTTCAGGTCATAAGTCGCAACTTTGGGTGATGGAACAAGCACTCTTTTTTCTGTCGGAAAAGCTTTTTCCATACCGCCATTAAAGAAAAAAGTAACGTGTGCATATTTCTCTGTTTCGGCTGTCCTGAACTGCTGGACTCCATTCTCATCTAAAACTTCGCCTAAAATATGAGTGAGTTTTTGAGGATGAAAAGCTGTAGGCAGGTTAAACGTTTCATCATACTGAGTCATACAAACATAACAGGTATTCTCCAAAGTCTTTTTCCTGTCAAATCCGGAAAAGTTCGGATCATTAATGGCACGTGTTAGTTGCCTTGCTCTATCCGGTCTGAAATTAAAGAAAATAACCGCATCATTATCCTGAATTCTTGATGATTCAGACCCAATAACTATTGGAAGCACAAATTCATCGTTAATATCATTGGCGTAGGATTCTTTAATGCCTTGCTCCGCCGATTCTGCCTTATTGCCTTCACCAAATAAAAGGCAGTTGTAAGCTTTTTCGACTCTGTCCCATCTTTTATCCCTGTCCATTGCGTAGTACCTTCCTATCACAGAAGCTATCCGGGGAAGTCCAAAAGCCTTTAGTTTATCATCTACAGGGGTAACAAATTCGATAGCGCTTTTTGGAGGCGTATCACGTCCATCGAGGAATGCATGTACGAATACATTTTTAAGTCCGTTTTTATGTGCCAGGTCTATCAAGGCAAACAGGTGATCCATTGAACTGTGAACACCGCCAACACTGACAAGCCCCATTATGTGAAGGGATGAATTATTATTTTTTACGTGTTCAATTGCATTTAAAAATTCTGTATTTTCAAAAAAGTCACCATCTCTTATTGATTTATTAATTCTGGTTAATTCCTGATATACAATTCTTCCGGCTCCAAGATTTAAGTGTCCCACTTCAGAATTCCCCATTTGCCCTTCAGGAAGTCCTACATGTTCGCCATCAGCATAAATTTTGGTATTTGGATAATTTTGCAATAAAGAATTGTAAGTTGGCAGGTTTGCAGACTTGATAGCATTGCCTTCACAGCTGCTGCTGCAACCCCATCCATCCAGTATAGTTAATAAAATTGTTTTATTATTCATCAATTGCCTCTTTTCTATTTCTATCGCTATTATTTTATAATAGCCAGAAATTGTAATTAGTCAAAATGTTAGTAAAAAAACCGCCTGAAATTTCTTTCGGCGGTTTTTTTGGAGGTTGCAGTTTCGACAGCATTATTCTCTTTTTGAAGAATAAAAAACAGGATATTTACAGGGGAATTTTTATAAATTTTGATTTTATATTGATTTTTTATGCAGCTATACTGGAATTTAGCCCCAATTTTCCTAAAAGATTAACAATATGTAGACCTGTAGTCCTAATTTTTTACCTTTATGCTGTCATTATCTCTTTATTGGCGGGTTACCCAGCTTTTTCGGTGCGCATTGCGCACCCTACTTGGCTCCTTTTGATTTTTTACGTTTTTTATTTTCGTATCTATGAAATTCTGATCTGAATGTGTTAAAATAAATGTCATAATATCCTCCATAACGTTCATCTCTACGATAAATACTTCCAAGACCGACAGCACCTTTAAATCCGGTTGATATAATTCTACCGCCTTCGCTAGTCATATCATTCTCCTTTTATTTATAATACCTTGAGTAAATTTCCTGACTATTATCAAATTTTGTTTTGTAATAGCCTGCTAAATCTTTCTTTCCGGATAATTTATATATTTCCATTAATGATTTATAAACTTGGTTTGCCCTGGAAAAATATTGATACTCTCTTTTTCTATCAGGAAAATAAATACTGTCGTATTTTCTGTCTTCAATAACTTCTTTAACTTCTTTTAGAATAGCCAATGCTTTATCAAGTTTTTTCTGTATTAAATATAACTTGCTTAGCTGTATTTTTGATTTAACAGCAGGTATATCTTTAGAATAGCCTCTAGTTTGTTCTAAAGATATACCTTTTTTGTAAAAGGATTCCGCATTATTATACTTCTTAATATCTTCGGAAATAAGTGCAAGTCCATAATATACAGCTGCAATATATCTGGATCTAAATTCTCCTTTTTCAATTTTTGATTCTAATTTTTTGAGAAATTTTTCAGCTTCAACATACTTTTTATCAAAAATGTAAATATCAGCCAGATCAAATTCCCAATCTATTAGATAATGATTGTAATTATCTGCCTGCTTTTCTTCTTGAGAAAATCTATCATCATAAACTTTCTCAGCAATGGAAAGAGATTGCTTCAGATATTTTGCTGCATTATCGTAATTTTTCCTATGACTGAAAATTTTAGATTTATTATATAAAATAAAAGCTCTTGTCTCAGGATCAATATTTTTATCGTTATAGTTTTTATCTTTTGTTATAGAGTTCAATAATACTTCTGCTTTTTTATAATTATTTTGATCAATATATGAAGAAAGTAGTTTTACTTGAGTGGAAATATATTCAAGTTTCAATTTTTTTAAATCATTTATGGCTCTGTTATAAAATTTTTCAGCATCATCATATTTTCCTTGACTTAAATATAGATCAGGCAGGATTATTATTTCCGGACAGCACATTATGGATAAATTACTTATCACGCAAGTGTTGGACATAATACTATTTTTTGCATTAGCTGAATTTATTTTGCTTAAGTAACTGATATTTAACTTCTTTTCAAAATCCATGTCCTTTTTAAGTGATTTTATATTCTGTAATTGAGCAATTGTTTTTTCGTAAATAAATGCCAATTCAATTGTTTTAAAAGCTTCTTTATATTTTCCCTGTTGAGCATATACATCACCCAAGTGATTTAATATAATAGCAATATCTTTATCATTATTACCGAAAGACCATTTCTTTATAATTAATTGCTTATTTAAGGCTTTTTCTGCACAAGTATATTGATTTTTTATAATACAGGATTTTGCTGTATATTGATAATAATGTAAAAAGATATGAGGCAATGCCAATAAGGCTATAATTATATTAAAGGAAAGAAGAGTCCGTAGGGTGGGTTTTAACCCACCATTTAATTTGTTATTTTGTTCATTATTTTGCATTTTTCCCACCCCTACCCCATATTCATACTCATACTCATAAACAGCCCTGTAGGGTGCGCATTGCGCACCGCTTTTGTCTTAATCCACCGAATAAATTGTTATTAATAATAATTTCCAGAATCTTTTTCAAATACCCAACCTCGTGAAAATCCTTACTCAATATTAATTCTACATGTTAAAAAACTGAACATAATATATTTAAATAAATCGTGCCCAATTATTTACGATTTGTAATATAAATAATATTGAAATATAACATTAAACTTTATTTATCATAAACAAGATAATTATAATCCTGCATATTTTCGGTTTTATAAATTTTAAAAAATACTTTTTCGGTGCGCAATGCGCACCCTACCTTGCCACCAATCTTCCGTCTGGTCTTGGTTTCGGGTCTATTTCTATGGATTTGATAATATCGTCAATAACTGCGAAAATTGATATTGTTATGTTTATATCGTTCATAATGAAACCCCTATTCTTTTACCTAATAGGGGTTTCGCTTATTTTTAAATATTTTTCAAATAACTAGCAATTCGAGTTAGAAAATATATTTTTATTGAATTCATCAACAGTCCCATGATATAAATATGACTAATACACACAGTAAAAAGTTACTTAAAGGTTATACGAGTGAGAAAATTTAAAATTAACTGCTTTAGATTTTATAATTTGATACAAAAGGCATATTGTTATTTACCCTATTATTTAAGTAATGGAAAAGCATTCAGACCAATCAGGTATGTATTAAATCTTACTCTCAGGTGTAATTTGAATTGTAAGTTTTGTTATATTGGACTAAACAGGAATCTTGACGAATTATCAACGGAAGAGTGGAGCAACATAATAGACCAGATCCCCAAATATTCTCTTATTTCACTGCTTGGCGGAGAAGTTTTATTGAGAAAAGACTTTAAGATTTTATTCGAGAAAGCTTTAAAAAAGGCAAAAGTCAATTTAGTTACAAATGGAACGTTGATTGATGATGATATAATTCATATGTCTGTTAATAACAAGTTATTTTTAATGGCGTTTTCTCTTGACGGAGTAGGCAAAAAACATGATAATACACGAGGTAAGGTTGGAACATTCGATAAAGTTACAGAAAATATTAAAAAACTGGTAAAAGCCAGAGGCAACAAAAAATATCCTTTAATTGACATTAAAACAGTGATTTTAGAGGACAATTTAGACGATATTGCTGAATTATACAAACTTTCCGCAAAACTTGGAGCAGACTTTTTTACAATATCATTTTTAAAAGGTTGCAGCCTTCAGCAGGACCCTGTTTTAAGAGAAAAATTTGATAAAGAATTTTATAAAGAAAAATATCCAATAAGTAATTATTTTGATATAGATCACTTTGAAAGAGTTTATAGAAATTTATTGGAGTTATCAAAACAATATCCTGTCCAAATCAGGCTATATCCTGAATTCTCTGATCAGCGAGGGGAAAAGGAATTAAATATCATAAAAAAATATTTCTCTAAAGGAAATGAATTAAGTATGCAGGAAGTTTATAATCCCTGTCTTTTCCCATGGACAGATATTTGTATTTTGCCTGATGGAAATGTTTTTCCTTGTCTTTCATATAAAACAGGCAATGTTAAAAATTCCGCCATAAAAAATATCTGGAACAGTAATAAATATCTTGAATTTAGAAGCGCATTAAAGAAAAATAGAATATTCACTTCCTGTCAGGGATGCTGTAACGCAAAAATCAGGGAAAGTATTAAAAATGAAGTCTAAAATTAAATCATCAAAGTTTTTAATAACAGGAGGATGTGGTTTTATAGGATCGCACCTTTTAGAACAGCTGATTCACCTTGAAGCGAAAGAAATCAGAATTTTAGATAATCTAAATTATGGAAGTGAAAAGAATATCACAAAATTTAAGCAATATAATAATGTTAAACTGTACAAACTTGACCTTGCAAATGCTTCTCCTCCGGAACTGGATGAATGCTTAAGCGATATTGATGTTCTTTATCATTTGGCAGCAGAAAAGCATAATCAGTCCGTTGATTCTCCAAAGCGTGTAATAACGGTAAATATTAATGGGATGTATAACCTTCTTGATTCTGCTGTAAGAGCTGGAATCAAAAAGGTTGTCTTCACATCCTCTTTATATGCTTATGGAAGTTGTTCACTTCCTCCAATGACAGAAATACAGGCTCCAAAACCATGGACTGTTTATGGAATGTCAAAGCTGGCTGGAGAAAATTTGCTGGATTATTTTAGTAAAAAATATGGCTTGCCTTTCACAATTTTACGATTATTCTTTACTTACGGCACAAAACAATTTGCGGGAACCGGATATAAGTCAGTTATTATCTCTAACTTTGAGAAAATAATTAAGGGAGAATCCCCTGTTATTTATGGAGATGGCAAACAATCTCTTGATTATGTTTATATTGACGATGTGATTAATGCTTTAATTCTTTCATTGTCTTGTGATTATAATAATGAGGTCTTTAATATAGGCTCAGGAAAAGCTGTTTCAATAAATGAACTTAACTGGATCCCAGTATTCGGACAGAAAAGTTGGTTGATTTTATTGAAATCCTGCATATCTAAGTTACCACAAAATTTTCTCCTGTATAAATTTCTTCAGGGGTTTTACCTTTAAACGTACTATGAGGTCTGTCATTATTGTAGTCCCAAATGTATTTACCAATGCTAAATACGGCATCTTTTACCGTATCATAAGCTTTAAGATAAACTTCTTCGTATTTAAGGGTTTTCCAGAATCTTTCTATCATAATGTTATCGATAGCCCGTCCTTGACCGTCCATACTTATTTGGACTTCGTGCTCAATAAGTATGGATGTAAATTCCTGACTTGTAAACTGGCTGCCTTGGTCAGTATTGAATATTTCAGGTCTGCCATATTTACTAAGGGCTTCAATAAGAGCCTCCCTGCAAAAATGGACATCAAGAGTATTTGAAACTCTCCAAGAGAGAATTTTTCTTGAATACCAGTCCATTATTGCTACAAGGTAGATGAAGCCTCTTTTCATTGGAATATATGTAATATCAGAGCACCATACCTGATTAACTCTGTTGATCTTTAAATCTTTCAATAAATACGGATAAATTTTGTGTTCTCTGTGCTTTTTGCTTGTGTTTTTATTTGTGAATACTGCTTTTAAACCCATTTTCTGCATTAACCGCTTTATTCTTTTGCGATTAACTCGAAAGCCAGCTCTTTGCAGTCTGTAAGTCATACCTCTTGAGCCAAGATATGGCTGCTTCATATATCTTTCAAAGATTTCACTTACAAGCAACATATTAAAAGCATTTTCATCCTGTGGCTTGTAGTAATACGTTGACCTGCTTATTCCAAGGAGGTTACACTGCTTTGAAATATTCAATTTGTGTTTCTTATCCATCATGTCCAGCCTTTTCTCGACCTTTAAAGACCGGACCTTGACTTTAAAAAGTCAAGGTGTACCTGTAATTCACCAATTTTCTTGTATAACTCTGATTTCTCAGTTTTATCGTGATTCTCTGCTGATTTTATTCTTCCTTCATATATTCCATGAAAGTTTTTTATGCCTTCCTGCTTCCATTTGCTGATTATTGTTGGATGAACGTCATACTTGGCTGACAATTCAGGTAATGTTAAGTCACCTTTAATAGCTTCTAATGCAACTTTTGCCTTGAACGATGCTGAATAATTCTTTCTTTTGTTCATTTTCTGCTCCTTTTCTTTATCTATTCTACGAGCAGAATTTCAATTATCAATTTTGTCTAATTTTTGGGATCCGCTTTATCAGAGATAGGCTGGACACTGGAAAAAATGCAGACAGAGAATTTTAGAAAAAATTACATAAAAATATCCCTGAATTTCTCTCAATTATATTCTCTTTTTAAAATGACTTTAACAAGTCCCGCTGTATGCGGGAAGTTTCCAAATAATAAAGCCGTTAATCTCAATGATAACGGCTTTATGGTGGGCGTTGAGAGACTTGAACTCCCGACATCTTCGGTGTAAACGAAGCGCTCTACCAACTGAGCTAAACGCCCGTATTTTCTGATAACTATGAGGGCATTTTGCCCTCAGCAATAGTTAAATTATCACGCTTGAAATTATTCGTCAAGCATAAATATATTTTTTATGAACTAAATATGGGGGTAAATTATCTTATCCAGCACTTTAAATGCCTTAAAGTGCTTTTCTGCGTCATGAACTCTTATAATATTTACTCCTTTTGAAGCAAGATAGCTGTTTATTGAGATATTTGCCTCTTCAACTTCATCTGGAGAAAGATTAAGCATTTTAAATATAAAAGATTTTCGGGAAATACCGACTAATAAAGGTTGTCCAAAAGAAGCAAATTCGTTAATTCTTCTGATAATTTCAAGATTATGTTCAATTGTTTTTCCAAAGCCGATACCCGGATCGATGATGATATTTTCCTTTTTTATTCCTGCGTTTATGGCTTTTCGGGTTTTATCAAAAAGGTCTTTGGAAATCGCATCAACAACGTTTTCCTGATATTCAGGATTCTTTTGCATGGATTTCGGGTCTGAAAGACTATGCATGATTATAACTGGAACCTGTAAATCAGCGACAGTTTTGACCATTTCGGGGTCCCGATCAAAACCTGAAACATCGTTTATAATATCAGCCCCGC
>JAQVCB010000105.1 GCA_028689995.1 Candidatus Gastranaerophilales bacterium | reverse complement strand
TATAAACCGAAATTTTTATTAGATTATAAATAATTTCAAATTTTAAAAAAATATTCTATTACATATTCCTTCACTTTTTATTTAAATAAATACCTATAATCAGCTATAACAGTTCCATCACGTTTTACTTCAGAACAAATACTATTAGTAAAATCAATTGTTCTATCATTCATAACAAATCCAAAAACATCTTCACCCCAGTCATTTGGTCCTTTGTTACCATTAACATCAATATAGCCCCAGTCCCCACCTGTTGTTAAACTATAACTATAAAGCATCCAGAATGAACCGTCTGCGGCTACAAATGAAGCATTATTTCCTTGACTAGTACTGCTGTTAACATTAGATTGACAACCTGTTGCAGTTCCGGGCTTTCCAACTCCACCTGACGCCCAACAATTACCAAAGCTTCCTATCCCATAATCACAGCTTTTTATAACATTCATCTTTGATTTTATTGCATTGAATTTTGTATAGGAACTAGTATTACCATATGCAAAAGCCCCAAATCCGCCACCATTTTCAGCCGCTGCCAAGTTATAGGCACTCTGAGCTATTCCATATTCTTTTTTAATCATAACCCTGAATTCAGCTTTCTGGGTGTTCTGTATTATAGAAGGAATAACAATAGAACTAATTACTCCAATTATTAAGAGTGTTAACAGTACTTCTGCAAGAGTAAATCCTGTGTGGTCATTCTTCATTCCAACTAATTCCTTATTATCAGGCATTTATAAGAAATTATAACATATAATTTGAATTATTTAATTTAATAGTAGGTATCGAAAGTCTGTAACAACAATTCCATTACGTTTTATAGCCGGGCAACCATGATTTAAGTCTAATATCCTATCTCCCATCTTGAATGCTATTGCATCTTCACCCCATTCATTAGGGCCTTTATCTCCGTTAACATCTACAAAAGCAATATCTGCACCTGTCGTTGTACTATAACTATATAATGCCCAAAATGAGCCGTCTCCTGCTACAAAAGAAGTATTAACTCCCTGATAAATACCACTATTAGTAAATTGTTGACAACCAGTTGTATATACATCTGGTTTTCCTACACCACCTGTTGCCCAACAATTGCCAAAGATTCCTGTTCCGTAATCACAACTTTTTATAACATTCATCTTTGATTTTATTGCATTGAATTTTGTATAGGAAGTTGTTGTGCCTGATGAATAAGGACCGTACCCACCACCATTATCTAATGATGCTGATAGATTATAGGCACTCTGAGCTATTCCATATTCTTTTTTTATCATAGCCCTGAGTTCAGCCTTTTGGGTGTCTTGTATTAAGGAAGGGATGACTATAGAACTAATTACTCCAATTATTAGAAGTGTTAACAATACTTCTGCAAGTGTAAAGCCTGAAAAGTTACTCTTCATTCCCGATAATTCCTTATTATAGATGATCTTCACTAATTATATCATACCTCATAACACATTCAGTACTTCATAAAAAAATTAATAAATCAGGGTAATGTATTTCATAAAATTTTCTTAGATCGTATAATATCTGAAATAAAGATAATTTGGTTAATATCTGTAATGACGATAACTTGGTAAAATTAATGCAGAAAAAATTTATAAAAAGCACTTTTATACTGACTACGCTAATTTTAATGATATTTTTTGGAATTGCCCGAGCCGATGATTCAAAAACAATTTACGATCAATATTTTATATACAAAATTAAAGATTCTCAAATTGGCTATGGACATATAACACAGAAAGTTAAAACTAAAAACGGCAAGAACATTATTCTAACAAATAAGCACTCTGAGCAAAAAATTCAACGTTTTGGATTTACTGTAAAAATGAAACAGGATTCCCAATTTGTTGAAGATGAACTTGGAATTCCTGTTTCATTTTCTTTAACAACTCAAAGTCCGGGTGAAAATTCCCGAATACAGGGAGAATTTATTACTGCTGATAGAACTTTTATAACTTCTACTGTTAATGGAATCAAGAAAACAGAAGAAATAAAATTGAATAAGAAAATTTTATTTCCCTATGGCATATATAAACTCTTTAAAGATAATAGCGACAAAGATAAAATAGAATATTCAACCATTGATCCATCTGTTGATTTCAGAATAATTACTTTTTCTGCCGAAAAAATCGGTAATGAATCTTTAAATACCGACAATTTATCTGAAAGCTATACTAAATATAAGGTAGTAATGGATTTATTGCCTAATATAAATAGTATTGAATGGTATGATAGTCAAGGTAGACCAGTGAAAGAACTATCATCTGTATTTAATATTGAATCAGTAGCTGTTGAAAAAGATAAAATTCTTTCAAAAACTAAAGGTTTTGATATTTTAAATCAAAGTTTAATTCCTGTTATTGCTTCATTTACAGATCCATTTATGCTTGACCAGGTTAATTATAAAGTGGAAGCTCAAAATCAGGATCCTGAAAATGTATTTATATCTGATAATAGACAAAGAGTTATTCAGGTTACCGGTAATACAGCATATTTAAAGATAAAAAATGAACATAAACCTGATGAAAAATATATTTATCCGGTTAATTCAAAAGGACTTACCGAATTTTTAAAATCGAGTCCATTTATTACTTCAAAAGATGTTGCAATAAAAGCTCAAGCAATATCTCTTACAGGACAAGAAAAAGATGCATACAAAATTGTAAAAGTTATGGAAAAATGGGTATTTGATACAATTACAAAAAAAGATTTTTCTGTAAATTTTGCTAATGCGAAAGAAGTTCTCAAAACAAAAAAAGGTGACTGTACGGAACATTCTATTTTATTGGCATCAGTGCTCAGAGCAGCAGGAATACCTTCAAAAGTTGTTATTGGATTGATGTATACAGACAGACCGGAAAAAGCTTTTGCATATCATATGTGGGTAAAAGCTTATATTGGGAAATGGGTTAATCTTGATCCGAGCTTCCCGAATGAAAATTTCAGTCCTGTGCATATTGCCATGTATGAAACCCCTCTCAATAGTCTTTCTAACAGGACAGACATAGTATTGAATATTATAAAAAGTTTTACGAATTTGAAAATTAACATATTGAATTTTTCTCAGAATATGGACATAAATACAAATCTTTCATCAGGAAAACTGCCTGTAGATGACAAATTTAAAGTTTCAAATTTTTTCAAAAATAGTGATAAATTAAAGAAAAATAATAATAATGAGGTAAATGCAGAAGGTTCAAAATCTGCTGAAGAATACATGAAGTCTGCATATTTTAATTATTCTCAAGGAAGAACAAAAGCAGCATTTGATAATTTTAAAAGTGCATCTATTATTATTCCCTATAATGATGATTATTTAGATATAAATCTAGCCCAAAATCTTGCTGAACTTGGTTTTTTTAATTTATCAAACGAAAAATTAAAAAATATTTATACTCCCGAAATCTGGAACAGAAAAATTTCGGATATCAAACAAATTTGTTTTCCTAAAAAGTTTTTATCACTCGAACAGGAAATGATTCTGGCTGATGCACTATCAAATACAATTTTTCAAAAAAATCCAAACAAAACAATAGAATTAATAAACAGTAACAAAGAACTTTTAAACAATGATTATACACATTATGTGCTTGCAAAAGCATATAATGCAAAAAACGACACAAAAAATGCACTGGAAGAATTAAAGAAAATTGCAGACAAAAACCCGGACAATCTCACCTATAGGTTTGAAATTGCACAGGTTTATATTTCAAAAAACGAACTAAAAAAAGCAAAAAATGAGATGGATTTTATTCTAAAGCATAATATTATTGATGAAAAATTTTCAAAGCAGCTTCAAATCCAGAATTGCTGGCTAAATTTTAAGATTGAAAGGAAAAACAAACTTAAAAGTCAGTATTATCTGGCAAAATATTATCAGGAGAAAGGCGAATTAAACAGCGCAATTGATATACTAAATAAACTTATTAACGACAAATTTAATGATGCTATCCTCTATGATCTTTTAGGAGATATATATTTATCCTCAAATCAGGTTGAGAAAGCTAAATCAAGTTATAAAATTGCTTTAGAGTTAAATAAAGAAGATACACATGCCATAACCGGACTTGGAGATATTGAATTTTTAAAGAAAAATTATAACGGATCCTTGCCAGAATACCAGAAAGCTAATAAAATTTCAGGTAACTCAATTGAAATAATGAATAAAGTTGCAGATAATTACAGGCTCTTGTCTGAGGATGAAGAAGCATACAAATTTTATAATAAAGTTTTAAGTCTTGATAATCATAATTTTAAGGCAAATTATGATCTTGGAATGATGTATTCAGATATGGGCGATCTGAATAAAGCTAAACTGTATTTTATAAAAGCCCTTTCCGTCAAACCTTTTAATATTAAATGCTGGCTAGAACTTGCAAGAATTGAAATTAATAACAAAAATTATTTTCTTGCAAAAACTTACTTAATTCCGGTAAATCATATCAATGGTCAGAATCCTGAATATTACTTTTATTTGGGACTTATTCATAAAAATAATGAGAATTTTCTTGATGCAAGGCTAAATTTTAATACAGCTTTAGAATTAAAACCTCAATATTCAGAAGTCTTAAAAGAATTGAAGGAATTGAATAGTTTAAATCAGCTGTAATTATAATATAAATTAATAGATAGATTTTATCGGGTCAAGCTTGCCCCATGCTGATTAACTTCTAAGAACCTATCGTGGTTGAACAGTAAGCCCTTTTATAAATAATATGTTACTGATTATTAAAATATTTTTATTTTGTCTAAATTCAATACATACAGGAAATTTTACATCTTTACTAACATATTGTACATCACTTATAGCAATAAATTTATTTTAGCGTTTTTTATTTGTATAAGATTGATGCATAACTATCAAAATATCGTTTTTTCATATCCAGCCTACTGCCACTAAGAGCGGACAAAGCCCTGAATGAGTTTTTAAAAGTAAAACTCATCGTTTCACTTTTAACGCTCCCTCTTCACTTGCTCTGCATGGCTTTCGCTTTTACAAGAGTCGACCGCAAATTTTAATTTTTTAACAAAAATTATAGTTATGCAGCGGTCTATGTATGTAATTAAAATGGTAATTTATGTTAATACAAAGTTTAAAAATACAATCCTATAAAGATATACAGCCAAAAACTAAAGTGCGAACTGCTTTAAATAATTCTACAATAAGTTTTAATGGTTTACATTGCAAAGAATCAAAAGCTCTTTTTGCTTTTGATCTTGATGGAACATTTGCAGAAGGAAATGACAAACAAATACAATCTGTATTAAAACTTCAGGACGAAAAAAATGCTGTATTAACATACGCCACAGGAAGAACAATAAAAGAATTTTATAAATTACAAACAGAATTAAAAAAGCAAGGAATAATTCTTCCTACACCTAATCACCTCATCACAAATAATGGTCAGTTTGTTTATGAAAATGTTGACGGAATATTATTAGAAGATAAAGTATGGGAAAATACTTTGCAATCAAAAACAAATTTCAGCAGAGAAATTATTTATAATACAGTTAAAAAATTGGCGCATAAACCTGAATATTTACTTGATAAAGAAAAATTCGATAATTTAGATTTTAATAAAATAAAAGAACGGGACAAAGACTTTTGGGATTCTAAAATTTCATATTATGAATGGAATCCTTCAAAATTTATGGTTGAATTTTTTGTAGCACCTGATATAAACATTCCTGATTTGCAAAATGAAATTTCTGAAACTTTAAAACAAAAAGGCATAGAAAATAAATTTATTCATAATAGATATCCCAAACCAATAATGGATGCATGTAATGAAAACATCAGGCTTCAAACACAACCTATAAGAGAAGATACGAATGGAACTGTTACAGCTCTGTTTGTTTGTCCTGCGGATAAAGCTGATGGAGTAGAATACTTAAGAAAAAAATATAATCTGCCCTACGATGAAATTCTACTTGCAGGTAATGATTCAAACGATATAAGCCTTGCAAATCTGACTAAAAAAGGTGCAAGCTTTATATGCGTGGGCAATCCAAATTCTATTCTTTTAGAATTCGTTAGGGAATTAAAAAAAATAAATCCCGACAATATTATTATTGCAACAAAAAATGGAGTTGCAGGAATTCTGGAAGGTATAAATAAAATAATTAAAAAAATCAACCCGAAAGATCAAACAAACAGTAATTAAACATGAATAGCAAGCATTCTACTAATACTTGTATAAGCCTTTTCTCTTATATCTTCAGGAACATTTATCTCTGGAGTTTCTGTTTTTAAAGAATGTAAAATATCTTCAAGTGTATTCCACTTCATATTTTCACAAACTGCTTTATCAGTTGCAAGAATAAACTCCTTGTCTTTTATATCCCGTCTTAATCTTTCTACAACACCGTTTTCTGTTGCAATTATAAATCTTTTTGAAGAACTTGTCTTTGCTCTTTTTATTATTCCTGAAGTACTGCCTACATAATCAGCAATTTTAATAACTTCCATATGACATTCAGGATGCGCCATAACTTCTGCATCAGGATATTTGTTCTTCATATCAGTAATATCATTTGGAAGAATCCTCATGTGAGTAGGGCAATAGCCATAATATGAAATTATTTCTTTATTGGAAAGCTGTGATGCTACATAAGTTCCAAGTCCTCTATCCGGAACAAATAATATTTTATTAGAGGACAAAGATTTTACAATTTCGACTGCATTTGCACTGGTGCAGCAAATATCCGATTCTGCTTTAATTTCCGCTGTTGAATTTACATAACATACAACCGGACTTGAAGGATATTGGCTCTTAAAATTTCTTAACTCTTTTAAATTTATCATATCTGCCATAAGACAACCCGATTCAAGTCTTGGCAGAAGTACTTTTTTATCAGGAGATAGAATTTTAGCGGTTTCTGCCATAAAATAAACACCTGCAAAAACTATTATATCTGCATTTGTAATTGCTGCCTGCTGACTTAAAAATAATGAATCCCCAACAAAATCTGCAACTTCATCTATTTCGATATTTTGATAGCAATGAGCCAATATAACTGCATTTTTTTCTATTTTTAATTCTTTAATCTCTTCTATTATTGATATTCTTTGCATTAAAAACCTGCTTTACTCTGTTCTTATTTCAGGAAATATTATATTATAAATATTAATATCCCGAAATCAAATTAAACTTAATGAATTATAGATATGATTGTCAATGATATTGTACAATAGTTACAATATCGAAAATAATAAAATTTTGAGTAACTGCTGGAGCTAAATAATTTTTTATGAAATTACTTGATTTATTTGATCAAATAATAAACAAATTTAAGAAAAATAATATTTATATAGGAGTTTTTGTATCTCCCAAGTCTTATATTGAAGTAATTCAATTTGATATTGAAACAAATACTATTTTAAAACACGGCAGAACCGAATTAAATTATGACTTGATTGCAAGAAAAATCACTGAAATTAACGAATTTGAAGTTAATACTGCAAAATTAATGGAAGATCTTGATATTCCTTTAAACTCTCCTATTATATTAAGTCTGCCAACTACATTTCTGGGACATACTTCTTTACCTATGGAGTTGGATGATAGCGAAATAAAATCTGTTTTAGCCGATCAAATAGAAAACAATTTTCTATTTAGAAATCATGAACCTGAAATTAGTTATGTAAACATTACAACAATACAGGAATCAAATACTGTACATCTTGCATTTACGGCACTACAAAAACAACAGGTTGTCGAAATAGAAGCTGCTCTTAAAAGACAAGGGATAAATCTAGTTGCTATTGATACATCGTCTGCTTCTTTATTAAGAGGCTTGTCAATAGCCGGAATTTGTAACGATGATATAAATGAAGCAGCCTCATGGTCAGTACTTCTTATTAATACTAATAATCTTATACTATTATCTCTAATAGGAAACAGACTGATTGATTTTTTCGAAATACCCATTGCCATTAAGTCATTCCAGCCTAATGAAATTAATCCTGCTATAATATCATACTCCAGTGAAAGTATTAATAGCCAAAGCCCTGATCACTTAATAATTATCAGTAAATCTGATGATGTTTCTGCTCAGGAAGTCGCTGAAAGTTTCAATGCGAATTTTAAAATTACTGCTATTGAAGAAAATATACATAACAAAGAATCCTTATTTAATATTGACAGTCCAGAACATAAAGTAATTAACCTTGAGACAGTAGGTTCTGCTTTTTGGAATAAATCCGATATTCCTGTAAATTTTAATTTCTTAAATAAAAATGAATCAACCAAAAATGTTTCCGGCAAAGAAATTAAAA
>JAQVCB010000014.1 GCA_028689995.1 Candidatus Gastranaerophilales bacterium | reverse complement strand
ATACTGTGGAACGGTCTTTATTAATGAAAACAATAAAATTATTTACAAGAAGCCAATTGCTGATTATAAAGGACAGATTCTGGATAAGCTTTTAATGACAAATTTTCTTTATAACGGTTCATGTCCACTCTTTAGAAAAAGCTGTATAGAAAAAGCAGGACTGTTCGATACTTCTTTTAAAAGAATGACTGATTGGGAATTTTATCTTAGATTTGCAATTTATTACAAATTTTGGGGTATAAAGGAACATCTTTTAAAATATCGAATTCACAATGACACAATGAGCAATGATTTTAGAAATTATGAGAGTTGGGGATTCAAAATTCTGGACAAAGTTTTTAATCATAAAGATTTTCCTGCCGATTATTTAAAATTTAAAAACAAAGCTTATGCTATGCGATATAGATATATGGGAATAAGGTGCTTTGAAAAACGTATTATGAAAGAGGCCAGAAGTTATTTTAATCAGGGTTTTAATAATGATATAAAAACTCTCTTCACAAGTGATATGACTTTTTATTATGCAATGTCATATTTGCCTTTTGAAACAATAAATTTCTTTAGGGTAGCAAGAAAGTTTGTTAATTCTATTGTGGGTTAGAAGTAGTCTCAAAAGTCCAATTTTTTATTTGAAGACATCCTAGCGCAAAGAGACTGCAATGCAGTCTCTTTGCTTTTAATACAACCTATCTCTATTATTCAGTTTTAGCGTTTAATATTTTTAAAACTTCATCAGTTAAATCCTGTGAACCCATAATCATACTTTCTTTTTTAAATACTGATTTAATATTTTTTGTATCTGCAACATTTTTAATTGCTTTAGCGATATCTCTCTGTATAACACTAAGTTGTTTAATTTCTTCCTGTTTAAAAGCATTTGTTTTTTGCTTAAATTCTTTAGTATATTTATCTTCAAGATCCTTTTTATCAGTGGTCGTGTTTAATTTTAAATCTTTTCTTGCTTCTGCAACAAACTTCTGTAGCTCTGATTCTTTAATTTTTAAGTCTGCTACAACTTCCTGAGCTTTAGAATAGTTATTTATTATTTTATTTATATCAACAGTTCCGATTTCTTCTGCAAAAACACCTGTATTTGAAATAAAAATTGACATAGTTATTGCAACAAGAGAAATAATTGTTTTAAGATATTTCAATTTTAATTCCTTTCTAAAATGAATTGTCATGCTGAACTTGTTTCAGCATTTCTGTAAATATAGATCCCGAAATAAGTTCGGGATGATATCACAAAATTAACGTGTCAGGACAATAATATAAATTTATCTAAGACTTGCTTCCCGTGATTTATCAACCTTTAAAAGATACGTTACAGGATATTCTCTTGTAAATATTTCTTCTCCGTCTCTTTCTACAATAAATGTTACATTGCCTGAGTCTTTTCCAATAACAAAATTTAAATTAGAAGCAATTGCATTAAATACACCTTTTCTATCAGTAATATTCAATGTAATTGAACCAAGTTCGTAATTTTCCATTGCTTCGGATCTCACTTTAAATGTGAGTTCATATTCTCCCGGAAACCATTCAGGTCCACAAATAAATGCAAGGTCAAAATTAAATTTTGCAGGCAATTGTAGTGCCATAAACTGATCCATTACGTTGATAATACTTAATTTGTTGTTTCTAAAAGCAATTTGTTCTCCAACTATCAGGTATTGTTTTTCCATTAGTGATCTTTCCTTTCCAATTAACTAACGACATAAATAATAAATAAACGATTTTAATTATTTATTAAAATCAGAACTAAAAATTTGTATGGAATTATATTAAGCCAAATTATGTTTTTTGAGGTAGTGATACTGACCTAGTACAGTTGTATAAAAAATTCAGGATTAAATTTTAAAAATAATAAGAAAGTCTAATCTTTAATCTTTGCCAACTTAGGTAATATAAAATTTTGCAAATCATTTTTACACTTTGATAAAACAGGCAGGAATCGAATATTCATATTTATATGTATTTCCTGACGTTAAATCAATTGAGTAGCAACTGATTTAAACAAAATATAATATTTTATCCTTATAGATAAAGTTGTAACAAGAAATGGCTTGTATTTCGCATGTCCATAAAAAAGATTAAGGAGAGTTGAATGAAAATAATTTTATTTAAATTATTACTAATTTATTTTGCATTTTTTTTGTTTGGAGTACAGGGTGTATATTCTCAAGTTATTCCACCTTCAAATGTTGATCCGGGAGCTATAGACAGGGCTACAACGGATCATTTCAGACCTCTGGAAAAAAGAATACCTGCAAAAGGTGAAGGACCACAGATTAATTCAACAGGAAGTAAAAGCAGTCCGGAAGCTCCCGCAACTTTGCAGGCTTCAAAATTTCAACTAAAAAACCTTGTTTTCTCTGGAAGTAAAGTTATTGATGTTTCAGAACTTGAAAAAATTTCATCAGGAATGATAGGAAAAGAAGTATCTATTGAAGAAGTTTTGGAGCTGACAAAAAAAATAACAGGTATCTATAAAGAAAGGGGTTATTTAACTTCATTTGCCTATGTTCCTCCTCAAAAAATCGAAAATGGTGTATTAGAAATAGCTATTTTGGAAGGAAAAGTTGGGAATATTAAAATACAGGGGAATAAATGGGTTAAAGCCAATTATATTGAAAAAAATATTCTGAAAAATAATGATTTTGAAAAGCAAAAAGTATTTAACGTAAATGATTTGAGAAAATCATTGGGTGATATTAATAAAAATGAATATCTAAAAGGTCAGGTAACTCTTCAAAAAGGAGTTGAGCCTGAAACAACCGATATTATTTTACAAATAAAAGACAGATTGCCAATAGGCTTGAGTACATCTTGGGATAATACTGGAAGAGAACTTATTGGCGTACAAAAAGCTAATATTACTCTGTCAGACTATAATTTGACAGGTTTTGGTGATTCTATTTACACGAATGTTAGCTTTGCATCAGGTACATTTGGCTTGGGAACAGGTTATTCATTACCTTTAGGCGACAAGGGAACTCTGCTGAATTTTGGTTATTCTATGGCAAATATTAATCTTGGCGGTTCATATAAAGACTACGACATAAAAGGAAAATCTCATAATTTTTCATTAGGTATTTTAAAACCGTTATTAAAAGGCGAAAACTACAATATAACATCAGATCTTTCCTTTGATATGAGACATTCTATTACCAGGATGAGAGAAGTTGAATTAAATAAATCTGAGCTCAGAGTTCTAAGAGTTGGCTTAAATGGTAACAAATACGATGCTCATGGAAGATGGATTGCCAGAGCAGAAGTTAGTACGGGCTTACCTTTATTAGGGGGTACATCTGAAAGTGAGGAAGGTATTGGTTCCAGTAAATTTGTTAAATTGAACACAAACCTGATTAGAGTTCAGGCACTTCCTTTTAAATCAACGGGAATTTTAAAATTATCAGGGCAGTTTTCGCCGAATACGTTATTATGCCCTGAACAAATGCAGATAGGAGGCATGTATTCAGTAAGAGGTTTCGATGAAGGTTTGGTACTTGGAGATATTGGCTATAATGCTAGTTTAGAAGTAAGAACACCTATTCCATTTTTACCTCAAAAACTAAATATTCCATTACCAAAACATATAAAAAGTATAAATTTAAAAGACAGGATTCAGTTTGCTACATTCTATGATCAGGGATTTGCGCATGCCATACATCAGAATTACTCGGAGCACTATAATAATTTTTTGCAGGGAGTTGGTGTAGGTTTGCGTTGTTATTTGACAAGATATGTCATGGCAAATATTGATTTTGGTTTTCCTCTTGGTAGAAGTAGAACGCCGAATCAAAATTTTGCCAGATTTCATTTTGGCTTATCTTCAAGTCTTTTTTAATCGGGGAGCATTTATATTTAGCAATTTAAAAATTGAGGAGATTACCACATGAGAAAAATTAGAAGGAACATTCAGAAATTAAGTTCAAAGAAAGACAAACTCAGTCTAAATGTCAAAAAAACAGCTATTTTAGCTGGTGTGGCCCTTGCGATGTCACTAAATATGGGAATGAGCAGTTTTGCTCTTGATCCAAACACTTTACCTACCAGCCCAATTATTATTCAAAATTCAGAAGTAACAAGCGATATTACTAGTATGAATATAAAAACAACAGGTTCAGTAGGCGAAGTTAGTTTTGATGATTATAGTATCGGCAGCAGTGCAACTGTTAACTATGAATTTACTGCAGCAGGTCAGGCTTCTTTAAGTAGAGTCAGGGGTAGCAATCCTTCTCAAATATTTGGTAACATTACCCAATCAGGTTCAAACGGTGCAGTATTTCTCCTAAATCCTAACGGTATTTTATTTGGAGCAGGTTCAAGCATCAATGTAGATTCTTTTGCAGCTTCGACACATAACAATGCTTCTTATACAACTGATCCTGTTACAGGAAAACTTAATACTATTAGTCTAAGTCGAACAGCAACTCCGCAGGGCATTTATTTTGAAAGTGGAGCAAATATTAATGTAACAAATAGTGCATCGTTTGCAACTAATGCCATTTATTCACTGGGTAACATATCTGGGGCAAATGGAAATGTTCAGTTAGTTACAGGCGATGGAGTTGATTTTACTTTCGAGGTAAGCCCTATTAATAATAATTTACAGTCCCAAACTGTAACAAAAGATAATATAAATACTCCTGCAGTAACCGCAGGACTGCCCGAAAATGTTGAGTATCCTGGTGAACATGGCGTTGGAAATCAGGCGATTGAAGTAAGAGGTGGATTGATAACCGGTCATAATATCCAAGCTGTTTCTGCTATTAATGCTCCTGTCATGGCCAGAGAACTTGTGAACCTTAGCGGCGTTATGACAGCAAATGCTTTTGCAGGTGAAGATGGAAGTATATATGTTTATGCTAATAATGACGACCCTGTTGGCAGTACTGATATGGGGCTTGTTTCAGCGAGAGTCGGAAAAATTTTAAATGCAGGTAATGGCTCAATAACAGTTGAATCAAACAGATTGTTATTCAGCACTAATGGAGGACTTCAGGCAGGAGAGGTCAAACTTCAGGCTTCAACAAACGGTAAGGAAATTCATCTTGGTGATACATCAAAGGCTGATACATATAATGTAGGCAGTAGTTGTATAGATAAAATCACGGCATCCGAAATTATAGTCGGAAATGGAACAAATGCAGCAGTTTCAGGAGAAATCGCATTAAAGAAAGGTTCTGATACTCCGATTAATTTTATTCTTGATACTTCAGGCGATATAGATATAGATCTTCTTTCGACTCATTCCAGTAGCACATTGGGTGTTACAGATGCTAATACAATTACAATTGACACAGTAGCAGGTAATACTCTTAATTTGGGAGATGTATTCAAATCAGCAGGTGCTGTTGATTTAACAGCAGATACAATTATTGCTATGAATAGCGATGGAATTGACATTGGCGGAACTTTTACAATTAAAAAGAAGACAACTGCGACTCCTGTTGATTTTACATTAACTGAATTAAATTCATTGTTTAGTTCCAGTGCCACATATGGCGGTGCTATAACTATTGGGGTTGATGGCTTTGAAGGTGATGTAACCGGAACATCTCTAAACTTTAGTAATCAGGATGTAACAGTACTTTCAATAGGTGATGTAGACCTATCAGGCATCAGTAATGCAGGAACAATTAATGTTGCATCCAATATTAATAGAGCTAATGATGTGGTTTTATCCGGTGATATTACTTCATTAGGAGATATTTATTCAGGCAATAATGTAGATTTGACAGTAGCAAGTCAGCCTGTTTTTAACGGTGATATTATAGCTAGTGATATCTACTATACTCAGACTTCAGGCAGTTTTGCTTTAACCAATATTATAAATAATAGTTTAATTTCAACGGGAAAAAGATTTAATATAGCAGATACATTCAGTATCAGCGGCAGCATAGTTGATCTTCTGGATGCAGGTTTTACAATAACCGCAAATAATTTTACAGCAGGAGGCAATCTTTTAACATTAAACGGAATAAGTCTTGTTGATAGAAATGGTATTCATTTAACAGGAGCTCTTTTTGATACGTATAGTACTCCTTATTTCGGGGTTGAAACTTTAGCCAATGATATATCAATAGTTGATGAAATATCACGTGTTGATCAATTTATAAGACTGGATTCTGCAGCCGGTATTATCAGTCTTGCTGGAGTTCCTGAAGGATCACTTTCAGTTTATGGAACAGCATCACTTAATATGACTGCTAACAGTCTTATTGATGTAAAAGTTGGAGGAAATGCGCCTATTTCAGCCAGTGGAACAATAGTTAAAATTGCAGGCATTAATGATGACAATATTGAAGTTTATGGAATTTCAGCAAGTGGAAGTGTTGAGGTTTCATCGGAAAACAATCTTTTTGTAAGTTATGTTGATACGTTAGGTGATGTAATACTTACTGCTGACAGTGATGGAGATAATTCTTCAAGTCTTACAATCGGATTAATAAACGGTAATGTAATTACATTAAATGCTGATGATCAATTAATATTAAATCCTACATCCAGTGTTAATGGTAATACCGCAGAAATCCTTCAGTCAGATTTATTTGAACTGTCACAGACAAATATTGACCAGCTTAACGTTGATTCAATTGAAATCACTTCTTCTACAGGTATTAGCCTGAATGGCACAATTGATGCTGCTAATAAGAATTTTATTCTTTCTTCAGCGGCATTTGATTATACAACAACACCGGGTTCTTCATTGAGTACTACAGGTGATCTTACTTTACATCAAGCATCAGGGGACTTTGCTTTAAACACTGATTTGATTGATGCATTTGTAACAGACGATCTTAAATTATATTCAGATGAAGGAACATTTACACTTGGCGCTGATTTAACAGTTGCAGACAGAAATGTCGCTCTTCATGCACCAACAGCAGCAATAGATTTAAATGCAAATACAATTGATCTTGGCACAGGACTTCTTGAGGCATATGCCAGTGATGCAGTTGAGCTTAAACTTGCTTCAGAAAAAGTAAAAGCAGGATGTTCTTCAATCAATATTGAAGGAACAGGTTTAACACTTGATGTTCAAAGTCTTTCAACAAATGGAGATATAACTGTTTTAGGAGCAGGAGCTGTTAAGGTTGCTGATATTGCTACAGCAGGTAATGTAAGCTTAACTGGTACATCACTAGAACTTGGTAATGTTTTCGGTGGCAATATATTGTTTAACACTAATAGTTATGTGCTTGATGGAACTGAAGATATTTCTACTCCGGGAACCTTAACTCTTGCAAAATTAAATAACGGTGCATTAACTGATACTCAAGAAGGTGTATTACTGCAGAGAGTATCGAATGCTCCAAATATTGTGTTAGGCAGTGACTCAAATACTGGCGGTGTTAATTTTAATACTCCGGGTTCCTACCATGATTTTCATAGTTCTAATGTTCTGGTAAACACTTCCGGTTATGTGTATATCAATGATGTTAGAGGTACAGGATATATAACTGTTGATCATGGTCCAGTTGGTTATGGTTCTGAAGCAGCAGAAGTAAGTATAAGCGGTCGAGCATTAAAATTTAATGACGTTTATTCAAGCGGAGCAATGTTCCTCGTTTCTGCCGGAACTCTTGATGTAGCAGGAGCTGTAACAGCTGCAGATTTTGTAGATATTAATAATACACATCTTGATCCTGGCGATTTAGTTCTTGGAGACTGGACAATAAATGGGGATGTGACATCTTTTAGTAACTATGTCTTTGTCATAAATGTTAATGGTGGAGCTGTAACTCTGAATAATAATATTCAAGCCGATGGAACTGTAGGAATTTGGGCTTATGATAACGTTAATTTAAATAAAGATATTACTTCTAATTCCTATGTAGAAGTTGCAAGTGATGCTGATATTATACAGGATGCAGTCAGCACTATTGCAGCAGGCAATTCAATTGATTTTATATGTATGTCTACTGCCGGCTCAGGTGATTTCACTTTGAACGGAACAATAAATACATTGGGTAATTTAGAACTTTCCAGCGGCGGAAACATATTTATGAATGGCGCAATTACGGCTAATGGAGCAAGTAGTTCAATGGCGGTTGATGCTATAGGTAATATTGAAACTGCCGGAGCCATTAATGTTACAAACACAGTATTAATGACTGCTGATTCTGACAGTACAGGAAATGACCATATTGCAATAGGTAATACATTATCAGCTGGCGGTGCAGTAACATTTAATGCTGATTCATTATTTAGTAATACCGGTATAGTTACAGCTGAGGATGGAGATTTAATTACCATTAACGCTAATTCATTCAATATTAGCAACGTGATTACATCTCATAACACTGGCGCTAATATAATTAAATTAGCAAAAGTAGACGGTAACTTAGTAGTTTCGAATTTTAGTCTTGTAAATCTCGTTGCAGATACTCTTGAATTTGATGCAAATAATGGTTCATTATTATTCAATAGTGATTTTGATTCACTGGGAAATAATTTAATACTCGCTGCTAGCGGTACTGAAGGTAAAATATTAACGGGTGATTATTCGATTATTCATGGTGCAGGAACTCTCAACTTAACGGCAGTAAATGATATCGATGCTAAATTAAAAGGTACAGGAACTGTAAGTGCATCAACAACGGGCGGAAGTATACTGAAGCTTGAGGATATTGAAGCAGATGAAGAATTTACAGTCGGAGCTGTTACTGCATTTAATAATACTGAAGTAATTTCTAAAGGCAATCTGGTAACAACAGGAGCAATTGATGCTGCCGGTACGGTAATATTAACCGCTGATAGCGATAGCGTCGGTACTGATGAATATATGACCATAGGAGATTCTGTCACAGGTTCACAAGTTACAATGAATATTGATGACGGTTTGACTTTAAATGGTGATGTTACATCTGATGCTCTTGATCCTCTAAATCAGATGATAACAATTAATTCCAATGCTGATATAGTTTTAACAAATACCGATAATACCAGTTATCATATTCCAATAAGCAAGCTGCATTCTAAAAATATTACATTTAACAATGCATCGCCTGTAGCCTTGCAATTTACAACCGATCCTTCAGGTGAAACAATTGATGCAGACAGTGATATTTTATACATAAATACAGGAATTTATGCTCCAAGAGGTCCTATTACAGCTGAACATATATATGTTAATGCAGATACTATAGGCCTGAATTCTGATATGGTTAATGGAATGGTCAGTCCTATTACTTTGACAGCCAATAATATCAGAGTATTAGATGATATTAATATAATGGGCAAAGAATATGATCTGACTGCAACAAATATGTTTGATTTTGTTTCAACAGGAGCAAGTATAACTACTGACGAAGATATAACAATTACAGCAGGAATATTTGACTTTACATATGGTTCATTAAGTACAACAGGAAATATTAATTTAATCCATACATCAGGAGATTTTACTTTAAATTCCAGTATAGTAAGCAAATTAACATCCAATAATATATCCATATCAACACCTGGTATTATTACCCTTGCAGATGAAATAATGGCAGGCGGAGCTCAGGCATATACATTAACAGCCTCCGATTATCTTGCCGGTACTTCTTCAAAACTTGATACCACAGGTGTGGTAACTGTACACGATACACTAGGAGATTTATCCGTAAATGATGCAACTGTTGAGGTGTTTGGATCAGGAACTTTAAAAATCTTTGCTGATGATACCGCAGCAGGTGATATTGCCGTAATAGAAAATATAGCCGTTACTGACAGGGATCTATTCCTGAATGCACAGGGAGATATTTTAACAGGTACAAATGAAATAAATCTTGGTACAGGTGCCCTTGATCTTACTGCTGTCGGAGATATTCAGGCAAGAATAGCCTCATCTGATGTAAGTGCCAGTGGTGCAAATATTGATTTAGTTGGTACCGGTCCAACATTAAATGTCCTTTCATTAACGACAACCAGCAGTGATGTTAATATATCAGGCAACATATTAAATATAGCAGACTTTGCTATTGACGGTAATGCTATTATTTTGGGTACTGATGTAACTACAGGTACTATTGCAACAGGCGGAGATACATCTGTTACAGGTACAGGTACTGTAATTGTCGGTGATATTGATGCAACAGGAGATGTTCAATTATCCGGTGATGCTTTAACGCTAAATGATGTTGAAGGTGATGATATCAGCCTGTATTCTAATAACTTTACAATGACAGGCGGCAAGTTTATCATTCCTGGTGCTGATGCAACAGTTGTTATTTCAGATGTTGCTCATAATACTTTAGCAGCAGATGCCCACTTTAGAGATGTCTATAATGCAATAAACAATACAAATAGTCCTGCATCAATCATGCTTGGTGATAATGATTATGCCGGAGATGTTGATTTTGTTGATGGACTTGATCTGGTTGCAGATACAAGAGTTAATACTACAGGTTATGTAAGTATCGGGGATACTGGCACAGGAGCTGCCCTTAGTACTCCTGACGGATATGTTCTTGATGTTTATTCAGGTAATTCCTTAGCTCAAACAAGTTCTATCGGAATATTGGGCTATACAGCCACAGGATACGATTTAAACCTTGGAACATTAACTTCCAGTGGTGATATTCTGGTAATAACAGGAGTTAATGGTGATCCGTTAGATTTTGGCGGGTTATTCTATATCGGAGATGTTACTGCTAATAACTTTGAAGTGCATAGTCCTGTCAGTGGAGAATTTAAAGGTGATATTAATACTGCAAATGCTATAACTATCTATTCAAATGGAGATGTTACTTTGACAGGAGATGTTACAGACTGTGCTTCATTCTTTATGCAAAGTAACCCATTGCAAGTTAGACCTATTTCACCTGGTATAGTCGGAGATTATTTAATCAATGGTTCTATTACATCCAGAGGAGATGTTGAAATTGATAACATTGCAGGAACTTTCTTTGGTGTTGAATGGGGCAAACTTGATCTTAACAGTACTATTATTGCAAATGGTAACATTACATTAAACACTGACCGAGATTTGACAGTTGGTTTAGCTAGTCATTTAACAAGTACTACGGCAGCAGTATCATTAGCTAGCAACGCTAATATTGTTGTAAATGGTGATATTGATGCAAAAACTGATGTAAATGTTAATAGTGGTTCAAGTAATGTCGGAGACTTTATACTTGTAAGTACAGGCAGCATCAATGCAGAAGGCAATGTTGGAATTGTTAGTGAAGAAAATATCTTTATTAATGGTTCTTTAACTGCTAATGGTACAGATTCAACATTAAGTGCATCAGCAAAAGGTAATATTGAAACTGCTGGTGTAATCTCAGTTGCAAAACAGGTTGATATGACAGCAGATTCTGATAGTACAGGTGATGATTATATTACTATTGGAAATGTCTTAACAGCAGGCGGTGCAGTAACGTTTAATGCAGATTCATTATTTGCAAATATAGAAGAAATTACTGCCACAAACGGTGATTTAATAACTGTTAATGCTGATGCATTCGATATTGATGCGATAATTACATCTGATTCCAGCGGTGTAAATACAATCAAGCTTGCAAAAACAACAGGAGATATGGTTCTTACAAGTCTGAGTGCTGAAAATCTTGTTTCCGATACTGTAGAATTTGATGCAAATGATGGTTCAATTTCTATTGGCACTCTTTCATTTACAGACAGAACAAACCTAACTTTGAAGGCTCTTGGAATAGACGGTTCTATTACATCAACCAGCACAACTTTTGATAATATTGGAATACTTGATCTTACTGCAAATGGTGCAATAGATATCTATACTGGTGTAATTGACAGTATAGCTGTTAATAGTGCAACTGATCTGAGTATTAATGGCGGAACAAATGATGTTACACTTTCACTTCTTCCGGCATCAATTACAGGAGATATAGACCTTTCAGGCGAAGTAATTACTGCTCCTGATATGAACGCAGATGGACAAATTACTATAAGCGGTACAAGTCTTGCACTTAATAATATAACGGCAGGAACTGATGTAACACTTACCGGAAGCGGCAGCATAGTTGTGGGAGATATCTCAACAACAGGTGATATTAATATCAGTGATCCAATTTCTGGTGTTACAACAGGAAGTATTACCGGAAATTCAGTTAATGTTTTAGGTACTGTTGTTCAAGTTGGCGATATTAATGTATCTGATGATTCCAGCCTAACAGGAACAACTTCATTAGAAATGGTTAATATCACAGGTACAGGTGACATTGACTTTGTACTTAAATCATCTAGTTATACATTTGATGAACCGGCTGCTATTAATATACCGGCAGGAACGTTATATATAGCGGCAGGGCTTAGTAGTGCTTCAGTAACCAATGTTATTGCACATGTCGCTTCAGCTGCTGAATTGGTACTTGGAGACAGTGTATGTACTGAAAACGTAGATCTTGACGGTTTAGTATTAAGCAGGCCGATAAGAGTAAGTACAAAAGGATATGTTAATCTTACGGGCTTAACAGGAACAGAACTGTTATCAGTTGATACATTAGATCCGTCACTTGCCAATCAGGCCAGTTATGTAAGACTTATTTCTGCTGATCCTTCACAATTTAATGTAGGTGATGTCAAATCTAACGGAGATATTGTTCTTACCAGTGCAGCAGGCGCAGAACTCAATTTTGGCGATCTTACTTCAAATGGTAATATAACAACAATTTCAGATAATTTTGGTACATCAGGAGAAATAAGAGCAAATGCCCTGACAGGTGTTGTAAATATTCAGACTGCAACAGATACGTTGAATTTAGAAGGTACAAATATTGCAAATCTGATGAATAATATAGAACAAGCTAATGAAATCCATATTGGAAAACAGCATGGCTATCAGGGTAATGTTATCATCCATAATCTGGATGTTACTCCTATAGTATCTGTAAGTACCAGCGGTAATGTAACACTTGATAATATAGTTAATGCAGGACAAATAAATGTTAATAACGATGATTCAGGATATAATTTCTGTAGTGAAGCTAAGTTAGTAACATTGTCAGGTAATATATCCAGTCTTGGTACTGTATATGCCGCTGATAATATTGTAATTAACAATAATGCCAGCACAGGAACGCTCAATATTGAAAAAATAAGAACTAAAAAAGATATTGAGTTAACTAGTGGCAATAGTATTGCGTTGCTTGCAAGTGGTCAAATTTATGGAGCTACAGATATAGGATCCAGCGGCATTGTTATTTCATCTAATGGTAATATTGATCTGAATGGATTGGTTTATTCATTGAAAGCTGCCAATATTGAAAGTAGCGGATATATTACAGAAGATGTTGCGGGTAGTATAAGAGCCTATGGTGATCTGTATATAGCAGCTGATGGTGGTGCTATAACCTTGAATGGTATCACATATGGTAATCAAAACCTTATTGTTAACAGTGCATCTGATGTAATTGTCGGTGGTACATTATATCAAAGAACAACTGCAGGTACTTTGGATATTACATCTGGCGGAGATATTTTAACTGTTCCTTATGAAGAACCGGATGAAGGCATGATTAAATCCAAAAATATTCTTAGCCTCTTTGCAGAAGGTGATATCAATATTCTGGTCGATTCTGAAACATATCCAAATGTAGATGTAATATACGCAGGAGGTGATGTAGAAATCCGTGAACCAATAACTTTATTCTCTATGTCTGCTCCTCGTGATTCCTCTGTGCCTGATCAATTAGCAATAAATAATCTTGAAAATGCATTAGCAGATTCAAACAGTTCATCAGACACATCTCAAGATGATTCAAATGATGATAATTCTGCGATTAATGGATTAGATGAAATAAACCCTTAGTACAATAATGGTTCAATTCTGGACTTTATTAACAAAGAGACATTCTATAAGAATGTCTCTTTGTGTTTCTGTTTAAAGGTAGTATAATTCTGTTATTCTGGAGTTTAATTTAAAAACATGTTAAATAAAAAACTCTTTTTAATTCCAATATGCCTAATTTACGGATTATTAATTTTTAATCCGTCTAAAGTTGTTTTTTCGGCAGATGTCGTGAATACTAATATTGATTATTCAATTGGACTTGATTATCTTGATTTAAAAGAATATACACTTGCTGTGAGATATTTAAAACAGGTTATTGCAGTTGATCCGTCGAATTATGATGCTCATTATAATATCGGCATGGCCTACAAGAATCTTGGCTTGATAAATGAGGCTCTTGCCGAATTTAAAAAAGCATTTGAATTAACAAAAGTGATTGAAAACAATAATGCCGGTAATATTGAAATAAAACAGCACGAACAGAATAAAGTTAAAATTGAAATATCAAAGATTGATTCTCAAGCTCAGGATTATCTTGATATAGGAGATATTTATTATGATAATCAAATGCATAGACAAGCTATTGAATATTATAACAGTGTAATAAAACTGTATCCTTCAAACGATTATGCTCTTTTCAAAACAGCCAAATGTTATTTTGCGATTCAAGAATTTAATGAAGCTATAGAAAACATTGACAAAGCTCTAACTATATCTTCTTCAAATCAAGCCTATCAAGATCTTCTGCAAGAAATAAATAATAGTATTCAACCTGCAAAAACAGATCAGCCTCAAACTGAAAACGTTATTGTTACCTATGATGCTGATTACTACAATCAAAAAGGTGTAGAATTAATGCAGACAAAGGACTTGGAAAATGCTCAGGGATACTTTAAAAAGGCTCTTGAACTTGATCCGAAATATGCAAAAAGTTATAATAACCTTGCTAATATTGAATTTCAAAAGGGTTTAACAGATCAGGCAATACAGCATTATAGGACAGCAATAAAATACAATCCGACTTATGTCGATGCTTATTATAATTTGGCTTTAATATCTAAAAAAAATAATGAAATGGAAAAGGCTTTGCAGTATTTAAACAAAATTCTTGCTATAAATCCTGAATATTATCAGGCTTATTACACAAGAGCAATGATATATTATGAAAAAGGAGATGCTATTAAAGCCAGAGACGGACTGCAAAAAGTTATTGATTTTAAAAAAGATCATATAGGCGCTTTAATTAATCTTGGAATCATAAGTGCAAACGGTGGAAATATAGATCAAGCTACCGCATATTTCAGTACTGTCCTTGAATATGACAGTAAAAATGCTGAAGTATATTTTAATTTAGCTCTTTTATATCAGTCAGAAGGTAAAATATCTCAAGCAATTTCTTCCTATCAAAAAGCTATTGATTATAATCCCAGTGATTACAAGGCATATCTTGGAATTGGAAAACTTTATCTTCAAAGTTCTGGCTTTGAAAATGCCCGGAATATGTTTTCAAAAGCGCTTGAATATAACAAAAATGAACCGGATTTGTACAATTATCTTGGAATAGCTAATCAAAAACTTAAACTATATGATCAGTCAAGAAATAATCTGTTAAAAGCTATTGAAATCAATCCCAATAGAGCAATTTATCATTATAATTTATCTCAAATTTATTCTGATTTAAATGATGACGAAAAATCCATGACAGAATTTCAAAATGCGATTAAGATAACTCCCAGATCAGTCGATGATTTTAGTGATCTGTCAAAGATATATTACGACAGAGGAATAACAAATTTTGCTGTTGAAACGCTTAAAAAGGCAATAAATACATATCCTGATAATGATGAATTTTATATAACACTTGCAAAAATATATGAAGAAAGTGGGAATAAAAATGCATCACTGGATGTTTTTCAGCAGCTTTTAAAAAATAAGCCCAATACAGTCCTAAAAAAAACAATAACGCAAAAATTAGAAGCTTCTCAGCAATAGTTTTTTGAGACTATCGGCTAGTGTCAAAACGTCGAAAACTGGAATGAGTTACAAAATTCCTATAAACACATTGGGTTTTTGTGTTAATATTTTCTTAATAGTTCTTTTGAGAGGGAGTAAGATGGCTAATTTAATTAGTATATTCAGGGCAATACTGGCAATTATTGTCATAAGCATATTATTTATCAAAAATCCGACAGTATATTGGACAGCATTCATCCTTACCATCGTTGTAATATGGATGGACGGGCTGGATGGTTATGTTGCGAGAAAATTTAATGAATGTTCCAAATTTGGAGCAGTTCTTGATATTATTGGAGATAGAATAGTTGAAAATGTTTACTGGATTGCATTTTTAGCACTAGGTTGGCTACCTGTATGGATTCCTCTTGTAGTAGTTGTAAGAGGTCTTGTTACAGACGGGCTGAGAAGTGTAGCTCTTGAACAAGGATTTACCGCTTTCGGCAGTTCAACAATGATGGAGAGTAAAATTGGTAAATTCATTGTTGCATCAAATTTTAGCAGATTCTCTTACGCTTTCTTTAAAGCTGTTGCATTTGCCCTATTGATAGCAGCTCATGTACCGCAGGAATATCCTTATCATAATATTATTTCTTCAATTGCTTATGCTAGCGCATATATAGCTGTATTCTTCTGTATTGTAAGAGGCTTACCTGTAATTATTGAAAGCAAAAGATTTTTCCCTTCAAAAAATGACTAATATGAAAGAACCTTTTAGAATAGTTTTGGTGGAACCGCAAATACCTCAGAATACAGGTAACATTGCGAGACTTTGTGCTTGCACAGATTGCGAATTATACCTGGTAGGACAGCTTGGATTTCATCTTACCGATAAATATGTTAAAAGAGCAGGACTTGATTATTGGGAAGATGTAAAAATTGAGCAATATAAATCTCTGGAAGAACTTAAACAGAAATTTTCCGATAAAAAATTTTATTATATAAGCACAAAAGCAAAAAAGTTTTATGCCGAAGAAAAGTTTAAATCTGGTGATTTTCTCGTATTTGGCAGTGAAACAAAAGGATTGCCTAAAGGATTGATAGAAAATAATCCTGATAAAAGTCTAAAAATTCAAATGAAAGAAGGTCAACGCAGCTTAAATTTATCAAATTCAGTTGCAATTATACTTTATGAAGCAATAAGACAGACGGATTTTCTTAGTTAACGATAAATGATTCTGTGTGAATATTCTTCAAACAAGAAAACTCAGCTAAAGCATCACCAAAAATAATTATAAAATCCAGATTAAAGCCAAAAAATTTATTTTTAATTATTTTACAATGCGAAATTCCGGCTGCTTTAGCAATTTCCTGAATATCTTTTAAAGAAAGTATATTCATAAAATCACCGGTAGCCCACTTTCTATTGGTTAGAGTCAGGTATTTATCAAACAAGTTTTTTGGCAGCATATGCATTAAGGGTGTTAGTGTATGGACTTCGACCGGAAAATACTTGTTTGGAGTAGTAATATATGCAATTTTAGCAACTCTGTTGATTTCCTTTAAAAATAAAATTTGTCTTTCTCTATCTCCAACATGTTCTATAACTGCGTTTGACCAGCAGATGTCAAATGATTTATCAGAAAATGGAAAGATTTTACCGTCATATTTTACAGCCTTTATTTGAGGATATTTGATTTCAAACTCACCTGCATCTTCTACACCAAGTGCTGTTATATTTTCAGGATAAGGATAATTTCTTTCCAGATAATTATCTACATCAAAACGTTCTTTTATCATAAATCCCACATCCAGAATGGTATCTTTTTCCTTTGGATTTATAAATTCCAGAAACAACTTCCATTTTCTCTGACGGTTATAAGCGGATATTTTATAAGAAATATATTTTTGAAATCTTTTTTTTAATGACATTAAATCCTCTACTCCCAAAAAATATTAGATAAATATATAATTTATTGATGTTATCTCTTTAGCAATAGTAAGATGGGCAGTCTTTACCAATCTTATTCATATTAATAATGAATTATTAATAATTTTGATTTAATATAAATAAAATTTAGCTTATAAGAGGTCAGGATTATGATAAAAGTTTTAACCGGCGAACAAATGAGAAATATTGATAAAAAAGCCATAGAAGACCTTAAAATACCCGGATTAATTTTAATGGAGAATGCAGGCAGAGCTGTCTGTGAACAAACACTTGAAATTATAGATGAAATAAAAATAGAAAATCCGGGTGTGCTTGTAATTTGCGGAAAAGGAAATAACGGCGGAGATGGATTCGTTGCAGCAAGACATCTTGTTCAAAATAACATTCAGGCTACTGTTGTTTCTTTGCATGAAGAATCCGATCTGTCAGGAGATGCTCTGACTAATCATAATATTCTAAAAAGTTTTGCTGAAATTAATTACTATGAAGAAATGGATCTTGAATTACTGCAAAATATGCTTATTGAATCGGATATCGTTATTGATGCAATAATTGGAACGGGACTCAAATCTGAAATTAAAGGACAGGTAAAAGACATTATTGCATCAATAAACGAGTATTCAGAAGGTTATATTATTTCAGTTGATGTGCCTTCAGGAATAAATGCCACCACTGGTCAAGTTATGGGTTGTGCTGTTGTTGCTGATTATACGATAACGTTCTTCGCTCCTAAGTTAGGATCAATTTTATACCCTGGCTCTGATCACTCTGGAGAAATTATAGTCAGCGATATCAGTATTCCTGATTTTCTTGAAGAAGAAGAGGAACATAATATAAACCTGATCACTTCACACTATGCAGGTATATCACTTCCTTACAGACCTGAAGACAGCAATAAAGGAACATTTGGAAGCGTATTTAATATAGCAGGCAGCGGTTGTTTAATTGGTGCAGCTTATATGAGCGCTTATTCGTCACTTGTTGTTGGTGCAGGATATTCTGTCCTTGCAACTCCAGAGAGCTTGGTACCGATATTCGCTTCAATGACACCTGAAATCGTTTATGTTCCGCTAAAAGAAACACAGAATATATCAATTTCACAAGAATCTATTTCCATAGCACTTGATAAAAGCCAAAAATGTAATGTATTTTTAATTGGTCCCGGAATAGGAACTGATCCTTCCACAATTGATTTTATAGCAGAATTTACACAGGAACTGACGGACAGGGGACTAACTGCAATATTTGATGCTGATGCACTGAATTGCTTTTCAAAAATGGAAAGGTTTGCTTTACCCGTAAATTCGATAATAACTCCTCATCCGATGGAACTTTCAAGACTTTTGAATATTTCTGTTGAAGATATACAAAAAGATAGAATAAAATCTGCAAGACAAGCTGCTGAACAATTTAATACAATAGTGGTTTTAAAAGGCGTAAAAACAATAATTGCAGAACCTGATGGTTCTATTTATATTAATCCGACAGGAAATTCTGGACTGGCCAAAGCTGGAACAGGTGATGTGCTTTCCGGTATGATTGCAGGTTTTGCAGCACAGAGTTGTGACTTGACAGATGCTGCCATATTGGGAGCATACTTCCATGGACTGGCCGCTGATTTAGCAGTAAAAGATCTTACAGAATATAGTCTGACTGCAACAAAGTTAATTGATTATATTCCAAAAGCAATAAAAGAAATCTACTAAAAAAGATGGGACTATGTCCCATCTTTTTTAACTTTGGATTCTTATGTATTTATAATCCTTAAATTTTGAATGTATTAACCTGTTTAATAAGTGTTTCAGCAACTTTAGAGAATGTTTGAGCACCTGCACTTATTTCCTCAAGACTTGCTGTCTGCTCTTGAGTAATACTTGAGATTTCTTCTGCTTGTGCAGCTGTTTCTTCTGTTATAGAAGATATATCTTCCATCTTGCCAACGATATCTTCAGAACTTTTTGCAAGATTATCGGAGATGGATGATACTTCTTCAGCCTGTTTGCTAACTGTTTGGGCTACTTTTAAAATATCTTTTAATGCTATTCCAATATTTTCTATTGTTACAACACCATCATCGATTTCTTTTACTTCTTTATCCATATCTGTAACTACGTTATTAGTCATTGACTGTACTTCTTTAACTATAGTAGTAATTTTATCCGTAGCATCAGCTGATTGACCTGCAAGTTTTTTAACTTCTTCTGCAACAACTGCAAACCCTTTACCATGTTCTCCAGCTCTTGCTGCTTCTATAGCTGCATTAAGAGCTAGTAAGTTAGTTTGACTTGCAATACCTTTAATCAGATCAACAATTTGTTCAATTTCAGATCCTAATTCTCCTAAAGCATTAGCTGTTTTTGCTGTTTCACTTGCTGTTTTTCTGATTTGATTAATTTTATTAGCAGCTTTTTCAGCTTCAGTGTATCCTTTTTGTGCTTCAACTTCTGTAGAATCGGACATTTCTACCATATTATTAGCATTTTGGTTAATAGCATGTATAACACGGTTCATATTGTTAATATTATCCAAACTTACTGAAACACTCTTAGCTTGTTCTTCAGAACCTCTTGCTAAGTGACTCACGCTCGTTGCTACCTGTTGAGAACCTTGTGCCGTTTGATCAGCAGATAAACTCATTTCGTCTGCAACAGCTGCAATTTCTTTAGAAGATTTTGCGATGTTAGAAATTAAATTTCTTGTATTTTCAATAAAATAAGCAAAACCTTTATATAATTCCCCTATTTCATCTTTACTGTCATTAGTTTCCATTTCAATATTGAAATCATTTTGACCCAGTTTTTTACTTATTATTGTCAAATGTTCTATCGGCTTGGTAATAGCGACTGAGAAAAACAGATTAAAAGGAATTATTATCGCAAGAATAATTATTGAAAATATAACTATAGTTGTTCCAAATGTACGCTGAAATTCGTTTGACAGAACTTCTTTTGACATTGCTGTAAACATTACCCCAATAGTTTTGCCGGTTATATTTTTAATCGGAACATAATATGACAAGTATGGTCTTCCGACAACCATAGCTTCACCTTCAAAACTACTATTACCAATAAGAACCTTATCTACTACTTTTTCAGATAATAATGTCCCTACAGCTCTTTTACCAGCTTTTTGAACAGTTGTTGATATCCTGAGATCATCTTTAAATATGGTAACAGCAATTCCCTCATCATTTCCTTTGACTTTATCTACAAAGTCAGCGTTTCTGTTAAAAATATTCGCAGCAATAACATACCCTATTATGTTGTTATTTACATTTACAGGGTTAACAACAACATTTACAAGTGCATCTTCTTCTTCAGTTTTATTTACAAAGTTTTCTTTCATGCCAGCTGTTGGTTTTCTTGTCATTTTAACTTTATTAAATAAAGCCTGACTTTCTTTAAGTAAATCCTGTTTATAGAAAACTTCAATCGATGTAACAGATTTTTTTGTACTGGAAGCATTATCTATAAGATCTTTAAAAGAAGATAAACTCTCTCCTTTTCTACTTGGATTATTCTTGTCTGCCAGAATTTTACCATTTTTATCAGTGATAATTAAAATATCAGTTTGATCGTTAACTGCTTTTGGTATGGCTACATTCTGAAGAACAGCAGAGTTACCACTAATTATTGCATTTTTTGATGCATCTTCATTAGCAATTAAATCTGTACTTTCGGTCAGTTTGAATGATTGTTCTTTTAAAAGTGACTCTAAAACTCTGTAATTTGATTTTGCTGCATTTATTGCACTAATTTGCGATAGATGCATCCCACTGTTAAAAGAAGCTATTACTATTGGAATTAATACAGCTAATATCGTAATAATTCCAATTAGTAAAATTTTGTACCTGATTTTCAAATTTTTTGTAAACTTCATAATCGATCCTTTCATAGCAAAACTCATAAACTTCTTCTACTTATCTTAAATAAAACCTTTAATCAAAAGAATAATTTAGAACAATAATACCATATTTTCGAATTTTTACTAAGAAAAACTTTTTAAAAAACACTACTTTTTTTTAAGTGAGTTCTTGAATTATTGTTTATTATTAAATAGAAATAATATAGCTGCATTTAATTCTTTATTATGAAATGGAGATTACACTCAAATACAGCTAATCTTCAAATAAATCCTCTGTTACATATATTAACAATAGATATTAATTATTTCATTAGAAACATAATTTAAAAGTATTTTAAGCTCACATTTTTTGTACTTATAATCATTGAGCTAAACTATACTAGCATTTAACTGTAATTAATCATAAAAAATTTTTAAAAATTATATTGAATTAATAATGAAAATATGTTTATAGTACACTTAAATATGTTGGATTGATCAAAAAGTGGGGATATTATGTTAAACGATAACAAATCCATTATTGAAATAGCTACTTTATTAATGCCGGTTCTAAAAGATTTTTTTGTTGGTGATGTCGCAATATGTGTGGCTAATCTGGAAAATTATGTTTATTATAAGGCGGGAAAAGATATTGATCATAAAATAAAACCCGGTGATCCATTTATATCAGGTGGAGTTGTTGAACAGTGCTTTAGAGCTAAAAAAACTATAGTTTCTATAACTGAGGCTAAAGTATTTGGATTTCCTTGTTCAATAATGGCGGCTCCTATTTATAATTCAAAAAAAGAAATAATTGGCGCAATATGTATATCTGAATCCGCAGAAATGCAACGAAGCAGACTTCAATTTAAAGATATTGCTGATGAAATTTCAAATAATATGGGTGTTCTGGTTCAATATATTGATTCATTAAAGAATCAGTCAGAATATATTAGTAATGTAACTAATAATCTTAAACAAACAACGGAAAAATCAAAAGAACAAGTTCAAGAAACAAACGATATGCTAAATTTGATTAAAAATATTGCTTATAAAACTAATCTATTAGGTATTAATGCTGCCATTGAAGCAACAAGAGCTGGGGCTGAAGGAGCAGGATTTAAGGTTGTATCGGATGAAATTCGTAAGCTGTCAATAAATACCGGTGATTCAGTTAAGAAAATAGAACCTATTATTAAACAAGTTCATTCAAATAGTAATACTGTTGCAGAAAAAATTGTTGAAATAAATACTAGCAATAATTCTATGACGGAGTTAATTAATAAAACTTTAAATATGACTAAGGCTATTGGTGAATTTTCAAAAAACATTGATATGCTTGCTGATAACTTATTGAAAAGCAGTAAAAAATAGATTCATTACAGTTTAAAAAAAATTAATTAAAAACTATTCTACTTAGTTAGAATAGTTTTTATATTTGGAGACTGTTAACAGGTTAAGACTGATGCATAACTACCAAAATATCATTTTTTTCATATCCAGCATACAGCCACTAAGACTGGGCAAAGCCCTGAATGAGTTTTTAAAAGTAAAACTCATCGTTTCACTTTTAACGCTCCTGCTTCGCTTGCTCTGCAGGGCTTAAAATTGGAATAAGTTACTAAAAGCCGTCACTGCCTGTTAACCACAGCCATTTGACTTTTCTTCACTCCCGCTTCGCATTGCTTTTACAAGAGTCGACCATAAATTTCAACTTTTTAAAAAAATTTATAGTTATACAGCGGTCTCAGGCTATTAATACAATAATTTTCAGTTTCTTAGTTTTCTAACAGATCCTGTTATTACTCCAACTAAATATTCTTGTCACATATAATTTTATACTTATCATTATTAGCAGATTCTAAAATGATATATTTATCATTACTAGTATTAACAGTTTCTTTTATAATATTTTCTGCATTACTAGCAGGTTCTATTTCAATATCGTTCTCACTAGTCTTTTTATAACAGCCGATTACAAAGTTTTTATTTAATGAAACAAGAACCATATCACCAATATTGGGGTCGATAAGCCTGTCAATTATTAAAATATCATTTTGTAAAAAACCAACATGTTTTAATGAAGCATCTTTTAATGCAAGAGAATAAGTATCATCAGGATTTTTGATTAAAATGTTATCAAATGATAATTGTTTTGTAATCATTTTTTCATCCAACTCAGGCCTTTTTTTCTTAGATTGAACACTTTTATCGCTTAATATGTTTTCAATCATGCTTATAAAATTTTCCTTATTAATTGGTTTAACAGAAAAATTCTTTGCCCCGTGTTGTATCGATTTTATAACAATATTTTGCTGTCCTATTTCAGTGCAAACAACAACTTTAGCTTTCGGATCATACTTTAAAATATTTTTTAAAGAAGTAATGCCGTCACAAACAGGCATTAACATATCCATAGTAGTTAAATCCGGAGAAAGTTGTTTATACAATTCAAGCCCAATCTCACCATTACCAGCTTCTCCGACAACAGTATGACCTGCTTCTTCCAAATACTTTCTAATAGTTAATCTGGCAAAACTAGAGTCATCAACAATTAATACATTAGCCACTTAATTCACCTTTACCCAAAAATATAATAACTTAACTTCTTTATTATTGTAATATAAATTTTCACTAATTTTTAAATACTTAATTCTTCAATAATCTTTCTTATAATACATCCAGATATGATCTTAAACTATAAACCTCAAAATATTTCAGTCTCGCATCTTTCTGACTAATCCTATTATTACTCCAACTATATATTCCTTGCCACATATAATTTTATATTTCTCCTTATTAGCAGGCTCTATTATTATATCTTTTCCATCATCTTTTCTATAATATCCGATTACAAATTTACTATTTACTGAAACAAGGACTATATCACCAATTATTGGATCTATAAGCTTGTCAATTGTTAAAATATCATTTTGAAGAAACCCTGCATTTTTTAATGAATCATCAGTTAGAGAAAGTGAATATGTATCTTCCGGATTTTTGATTAAAATGTTATCAAATGATAATTGTTTTTTAATCATTTTTTCATTTAATTCAGTTTTTTTACTACTGGGTTGATCATTTTTATCATTTAAAACATTTTTAATCATATTATTAAAAGTTGTTTTATGAATTGGTTTAACGGCAAAATTCTTTGCTCCAGCCTGTATTGATCTCATAACAACATTTTGTTGTCCTATTTCTGTGCAAATAACAATTTTAGCTTTCGGGTCATACTTTAAAATATTCTTTAAGCAAATAAAACCATCACAAACCGGCATTAACATATCCATAGTAGTTATATCCGGAGAAAGTTGTTTGTATAATTCTAATCCAATTTCACCATTATCAGCTTCTCCGATAACAATATGACCTGCTTCTTCTAAATATTTTCTAATAGTTAATCTGGCAAAACTGGAATCATCAACAATTAATATATTAGCCACTTAATTCCCCTTTAAATAAATCTACCATCTGCATTATATAGGGTTTTAATTAATTTTAGAATATCAAATTTTTTAATTATTGTATAAAAGAATGAAACCTTATGCACTGAAAGTATATTTAACACGTTCAATTCATAAGGTATTAAGTACTTTTATGTTGTTTTAATAAATATAATACGCCTTATTATTTTAAATTTCTGACCGATCCGGTTATTACTCCCACTATTTGTTCCTTACCGCACATAATTTTATATTTCTCCTTATTAGCAGGCTCTATTATTATATCTTTTTTCACATTTTTTCTATAATAACCAATTACAAACTTACTATTAATTGAAACCAGAACCATATCGCCAATATCTGCTCCGATAATTCTGTCGATTATTAAAATATCATTTTTTAAAAACCCCACATCTTTTAATGAATCATCAGTTAAGAAAAAAGAATAAGTATCTTCTGGATTTTTAATTAAAATATTATCAAATGATAATTGTTTTGAGATTAATTTCTCATAAGCTTCATGCTTTTTATTATTTGAATTAATATTTTTATCGTGCAAAATGTTTTTAATCATGTTTTGAAAAGTTTCTCTATGAATGGGTTTAACAGCAAAATTCTTTGCCCCGTGTTGTATTGATTTTATAACAATATTTTGTTGTCCTATTTCAGTACAGACAACAATTTTAGCTTTTGCATCATATTTCATAATATTCTTTAGAGCAGAAAGACCATCACAAACAGGCATCAACATATCCATAGTAGTTATATCCGGCGAAAGTTTTTTATATAAATCCAATCCTATTTCACCATTACCTGCCTCTCCGACAATAGTATGACCCGCTTCTTCCAAATATTTCCTAATAGTTAATCTGGCAAAACTGGAATCATCAACAATTAATATATTGGCCACTTATTTTCCCCCTGTAAAAACAGCTCTACTATTTTTATTATATATGTTTTTATAGAAATTTGAATATTAAATTTAGTTTTAATATAGAAGTTATCTGAAAAGTAATAAAAAAAGTGTCATAGTGTTGTAATAAATGCAAAGTGGGGTAAATATGACAGCACGATTAGAAAAGAAGAAATATCAAAGTGATCTAAATTCACGACAATGGGAAATATTAAAACCATTGATACCACCAGTAAAACATGGCGGTAGGCCAAGAAAACATAATATGAAAGATATTATTGATGCAATTTTATACAAGGTAAAAACAGGATGTCAGTGGGCACAAATACCAAATGATTTTCCGCCTTGCAAGATAGTCTTTGACTCTTTCAGAAAGTGGTCATTAGACGGAACATGGGGAAAAATGCATAATGAAATAAGAGGGCTTGCTCGTAAAAAAAATGAAAAACGAGTAACCTAGCGTTGCAATCATTGATAGTCAATCAGTAAAATTGTCTAATAAAGTTGAAATAAAGGGATATGATGGCAACAAGAAAGTCAAAGGTAGAAAAAGACATATTCTTGTTGATACATTAGGTTTTATTCATTCTGTTGTATTGCACGAAGCTAACATTCACGATAGTGTTGGAGCAAAACTTGTTTTATGGAAAGTTAAAGACAAAATGCCCAATCTTAAAATGATCTGGGCAGATTTAGGTTATGCAGGAAAACTAATTGAGTATATTTTTAGGTTTTTTGGCTGACAATTGTGGTTTGTTAGGCGATCTACAAAAGAACCACAACCGCTGCCCCTTCGCTGGATAGTTGAGAGGACTTTTGCTTGGTTAAATAATTATCGTGGATTAAGTAAAGATTACGAATATTCTACAAAAAGCAGTGAAAATCTCATTTATATATGTCCAGTTTTGACGTGCACTTGTAGTAATTTAGTTTTATGGATATATTAAAAGGATTTATTAAATTATGAATACCAATCAAAAAGTTAGATCTAACTATGAAATTTATGACTTAACTTCAGTACTCAACAAACTAAGATCGATTAGACGGTGGATGATGCATAGTATGAAAATAAATATACTTTTCATGTCCACAACAACCACCTCATGTTAATTTTCACGCTATCTGCTATGATAGCGTGATTTATATTTGTGTTCACAAGGACTGGATTATTATTGTTTAATTTCAGGCTCTATTTTACAGTAATAATAATTATTAAATAAATTTACCAAATTGTGTTCATATTCATTTAAATCATCATGATTTTTCAAAAGGATCATATGAAAATCATTTAAGGAAAATTGACTTAGTAATTGATTTTCTTCTTCACAGAATGGCTCATCTGTTCTTGATAATAATATTTTAAATATTCTATCAAGCCCTATTTCGAAAAATGTATTAACAACTCTACTGTCAAAATGTCCGTCCACGTCTTTTTTTAGGAGATTTAATACTTCAAGAAAAGGCATCCTGTCACGATAATGACGTTTTGATGTTGTGGCATCAAATACATCCGATACTGCTAATATTCTTCCTCCAAGGGGTATGTTTTCTCCGCTCATACGCCTATAATAGCCGCTTCCGTCAAATTTTTCATGATGGGATGCTGCTATTTGAGGAACGTTTTTAAATTTTTCTTCAAAATATAAATTACTCAATATTTGATCAGTAATAAATACGTGTTCCTGAATATGTTTATATTCTTCATCAGTTAATCGGCCTTCTTTATAAAGGACGCTATCTTTAATTCCAATTTTTCCAAAATCATGAAGTGTTGCTGCATAGTCATAAACTTCTATTTCTTCTTTGGGTAAACCCATTTGTTCAGAAATAGCAACTGTATATTCTTTTACCCTTAATGAATGACCTGCAGTTATCTTATCTTTTGCATCTATTGACGCAGCCAGAGTATTTATGAAACTGTCGAACGATTTTTTTTGTTCCTGAAACATTAAATTCTGACTTTTGAAGAGGCGAGCATTTTCAAGTGCAATACCTGCGCTTGAACCAATAGCTATAAGTAAATCTTCATCCTCGTCTGTAAATATTCCATTGCCATGTTTGTTTAAGACCTGAAAAACACCGGATATTTCGTGATTCATATTTCTCATTGGCATACATAAAATTGTTTTTGTTATATATCCTGTCTTTTTATCAATTTCTTTATTAAATCTTGCATCATTATAGGCATCTTTAATATTTACTGTTTCGCCTGTCATAATTACATGCCCTGCAAGACCTGTATTAGTAGGAATTCTTATTGCATCATTTCCCATTCCAAGAGCAACTTTTGACCATAGTTCATTTGTATTCTTATCAAGTAAAAATACAGTACATCTATCGGCATTAAGAGCTTTTCTTGTTTCCTCTGTGATGATTTCAAGAAGTTTATCGACATCAGTTTCAGCTGCAATAGATCTTCCCAATCTTAACAGAGATAATAGAGTATCTTTCGTTGTGGTTTCCGTTTTGGAAATTTCATCAATCAGTGTCAGTGTGTTTAGAAAAGATTTTGATTCAGGGAAAAGGTCTTCTTTACGGGCAGTTTTATTGATAACGTTTTCCCATTCCTGTTCGTCAATTTCAAAAAGAAGATCTTCGATTTGTTTCGTAAAAACTGAATGGTCATATGCTTTTGCAATTCTGAGAGCTTCTAATAAACTTGAAACAGCCATTGGAATATCGTTTGTTTCTCTATATATCAGTGCTAATTCATGATAACATTTCGCAAGATCAGGATATATCTTTAAGTTCTCAAAATATGCAATTGCTTCATGCATATTTTCCAGCGCATTTGTGAATTCTTTCTTCTTAAAATAAGCCAGAGATTCAATTCTTTTACAAATAGCTGATCCTCGTGCTGAATCGAGATCAGAGAATACCGTTTTGATTTCATTATTTAATATTACCAATGCTTCATCTGATTTATCTTTGCAAATATAAATATTTGCGAGAGTGCATTGAGAAAATGTTTTTGCAAACGAATTATTAATTCTGTCAGCGAATTCTATTGCGTTAATACAGTTTTGTTCAGCTAAATCGTAATTTCCAATTGCCAGATTTATTTTAGCAATTTCATCAAGAATACGAGAAATAATTGTACTATCGCCAAGTTTTTTTACTGTAATTAAAGCATTCTGGAAGTGCTCATGTGCTTCTTCATGATTTTGTATACTTGAAAGATATCTGCCAATTAATATTTCAGTTATAGATAATTCAAAATCATTATTTAGTGATTTTTTAATATTTAACGAACTTTTTAAATATTTAAGTGCAACGTGATAGTTATTAATTCTCAGATAAAATATTGCAAGACTATCCTGAATTTTGGCATATTCTAAACAGTCAGAATTAACAAGTTTTAAGGCATTTTTAAAAAATCTTAGCGATTCACTATAACGATTTTCGTAAAAATATATTACTCCATAATAATGTATAATTTTTGCTTCAATTTCGAATTTGTTATTAACATTTTCCATGAGGCATTTAGCATCATTTAATAGGGTTAATGATCTTATAAGTCTGTCATTGCAATTTTGATAATGTATTAGAGCCATTTCGGCAAGGCAATTTGCAATACCATTAGTATCTTTATATTCCAGAAAATATTGTTGAGCTTCTTCAATGTGTTTTATTGCCTTATCATAGCTTTTTTTGAAAGATTCAAGCAAACCAAGCTTTAAGAGCAGTCGTGCTTTTTCATGGTTATCAACACAACCTGCAATCAAGTCTTCAATTTCAAAAGGCTCACCAATATTTACTATTAAGTTTTTATCATTATTATTATTTTCATTATTATTCATTATGTAGATAATTATACATTAGAATTATTTCAGGTGGAATAATTTTGATTATATTTTTTGCTCATTTGAATAATTTTTAGAGTTAGATTAAAACGCCGAATGGATTATCCTATAAAATATACAGGCGTAAATTAATATTTTTTTTACACTTTGATAGATTAAATTTTAGTTAATCTACCGGAGAAGTAAATGTTTTATAAAAAATCAGTTGAAGAAACCTTTAAAGAATTAAATACTTCGTACTGCGGATTATCAAATGATGAAGTGCAGCAAAGATTAGGCATATACGGCAGAAATTCTATAAAGGAAGAAAAACCGGAACCTTTATGGAGGCTATTATTTAAACAGTTTAAAAGTCCGCTTTCTCAGATATTAATAATTGCTAGTGTATTTTCTGTGCTGATAAAAAATTATATAGATGCAGGAGTAATATTAATGGTTTTGGTGATTGATTCTTCTGTTGGATTATTACAGGAATATAAAGCACAAAAGGCAATCATGGCAATAAAAATGCTTACAGCCCCACTTGCAGATGTAATAAGAAATAATAAAGAACACAGAATAAATTTGGAAGAAATAGTTCCTGGCGATATTATAGTGCTACTTCCAGGTAATAAGATCCCTGCTGATATAAGACTTTTTGAAGTTAAAGAACTTGAAATAGATGAATCTACTCTAACCGGAGAATCTACTGTTGTTGAAAAGGCTACTAAAATAATAAACATTGATTATTTACCTATCGCAGATCAGCGAAATATGGCTTTTATGGGAACAGTAGTAAACAATGGAAAAGGAAAAGGAGTTGTGATCGGTACAGGAGTTAATACGGAATTAGGAAAGATAGCACAAGATGTAAAATCAACATCAAAACTAGAAACTCCTTTGCAAAAAGAACTTGTAAAACTGGGAAAAAAATCCGGGATTATAGCCTTTATTTTTGCACTATTGGCTTTTTTAGTTGGTATTTTGCGTGGTTTTCCATTTTCACAGATGACAATGTTTGCAATAAGTATGGCAGTGGCTATTATTCCTGTTGGACTGCCGGTAGTTGTAACGGTTACTTTAGCCGTTGGAATAAAATTAATGGCTGAAAAAAATGCAATCATAAGAGAACTATTAGCTGTTGAAACTCTTGGAAGCTGTAATTATATATGTTCAGATAAAACAGGAACAATTACAGAAAACATGATGACTGTTGTAAAAGCTTATGCAGGAAACAATGAATATATATTTACCGGTACGGGCTATAATCCTGAGGGAGAAGTAATTTGTAAAGATAAACAAATAAATAATAATGATAATGATTTTGAATTACTTTTGCTTACAGGACTTTTATGTAATTCTTCAGATTTGTATAAAGAAAATGGTAAGTGGTTAATTAATGGTGATTCTACAGAAGGTTCTTTAATTGTTGCAGCTAAAAAATATGGTATTGATAAAGAAAAAGTCGAATGTCAGTATAAAATGATTGATGAAATTCCATTTAGTTCTACAAGACAATATATGGCTGCTTTATATAAACATAATGATGATTTTATAATATTTGTAAAGGGAGCGCCGGAAAAAATTCTTGAATTTACAGGTAATAGTGAAAATATACAACTATTAACACGTTATTCACAAATGGCAGAAGAAGGTCATAGAGTTTTGGGCTTTGGAATAAAAAAGATAAACTCAAATAATTTATCAAATCTTGATCTGGAAAACGACGTAACAAAAGGATTAACATTTACAGGATTTATGGGAATCATAGATCCTCCTAAACGAAGTGCGGTTGAAGCAATACAGTCTGCTCAAAAAGCAAATATAAAAGTTGTTATGATAACCGGAGATCATGCAATAACAGCAGTTTCAATTGCAAAAGATGTTGGGATTTACAAGCCAGGCGATAAATTTATGACAGGAAATAAACTTGATACATGCGGAGATGAATTTTTATTTGACTGTATTGAGGAAGTATCAGTTTATGCAAGAGTATCACCTCATCATAAATATAAAATAGTAAGCGCTCTTCAAAACAGAGGAAACATTGTGGCAGTTACAGGAGATGGTATTAACGATGCTCCAGCCTTAAAGAAAGCAAATATTGGAATTGCAATGGGAAAAACCGGAACAGATGTTGCAAAAGAAGCAGCGGATATGATTTTAAAAGATGATAACTTTGCCTCTATATATGAAGCTGTAAAAGTAGGAAGAATTATATATGATAATATTCAAAAAGTTGTTTATTTTCTGCTGTCTTCAACGATTGGAATGTCATTTGTCATAATTATAAGCTTATTGATTAATCTACCTCTTCCTTTTCTTGCAACGCAGGTCTTGTGGGTAAATCTTGTTACGAACGGATTGCAGGATATGGCACTTGCGTACGAACCCGGAGAGAAAGACATAGAAACAAGATCTCCCAGAAACACACGGGAAAGTATATTGAATCTGTCTGTCATAAGACGTCTGGTTTTAGTAGGTATCGTTTATGCAACGGTAACTTTATTCTTCTTCGAACGTGAATATTCTCACGGGGCAGGCTTAGATTATGCAAGGACAGTCGCATTGAATATAGTAGTATTTTTGCAGTTTTTTAATGTCTGGAACGCAAGGTCTCTAAAGAAATCAATTTTTCGGATAAGCCCATTTTCAAATCCATTTTTGCTTATTAGTTTAATAGCAGCTACAATCGCTCAAATATTAGTTATAACCTTACCTTCTTTCCAGTTTGTTTTTCATACTGCTAATTTAAGTTTATTTTCATGGATACAGACAATTCTGGCTTCGTTTATTATTGTTATAGTGCTGGAAATTGATAAATATTTAATTTCATCTTTTAAATATTGAACAATAAGTTATTTTTAATTATCCTAAAAATCATAAATTATTTTTTTAGGAATTAGAAAATGAAAATTGCTGTTTTATCTGATATACATGGAAATCTTGATGCTCTTCAGGCGGTATTAATCGATATAAAAAGTCTTGATATAAACAAAATTTTTATATGCGGAGATCTGGCAGTTGCAGGGCCTGAACCTGTTGAAACTGTAGATTATATAATAGAGCTTACTAAAAAATATGATGTAACTATTATTCAGGGAAATACTGATGAAATGGTCATTAAATCAACCGGTAGCCCTGAAGATAAATATACGCCGCCTAATAAAATAATGGCCGAAGCGGTTAAATATGCACAAAAAGTTCTTAGAGCTGATCAAAAAGAATTTTTGATGGAACTACCTGAAACATACAGTGAAAAAATTGGTAATTTAAGTGTAATTTTTGTTCACGGCTCACCGAGAAGGAATAATGAAGATATTTTACCGGATATGCCTCTTGAAAAAGTGAAAGAAATGATTGAATCAACTAAAGAAAATATCATTTTTTGCGGGCATACACATTTACCTGTTATTTATCATATAGGAAAACAAACTGTTGTTAATGTCGGCAGTGTAGGCAGACCTTTTACAGAAAAACCAAAAGCTTGTTATACAGTTCTCGATTATCCTGATTTATCCGGCAGTAAGTTTGTTATAGATCAAAGATTTATTGCATATGATCAGGAATCTGCTGCAAATAAATTATCCAAACTACCGTTTAAAGGTTCAGATAAACTTGCTAAAATGCTAATAAAGGCAATTTCCAGATATCCAGAATAGTAATAGTAAAATCTGTTTTAAAATTTTGCATTCTAATATATTCAGGTTTTACAATAAATTCCTGATTAATTGTTTAACTTGCATTTGAGGTATGGGATCGACAAAATTCAGTAAAAAATTAACGGCATCAAAATAGGCCTGTTTTGATGCTGAATATTTTAAAATAGAAATATATTTAATAAGTTCGTTGTAATGAATCAAAATTTGTGAAGCAAGCTCCGCAAAAAACTCTATATAGTCTTCATACTGATAACAGGAAAGTTTCTCTATTGAATTTTCCGGTTCGAAAAATATATATTTATCATAAAAACTAGCAGATTTGATTAAATTATGATGCTTTTTAAAATCATGCAGGAGAAATTTATCTTTTAAAATAGCATATGCAAGTGCATGTGCAGTTTCATGAGCAAACATATCCATAAATTGACATTTTAAATTGGAATTTAAAACATATTCTACAGGCATAATAATATTGTTATCTCCGTAAGAACTGCTTTCAGTATTGAAAGCAAAACAAAGTTCATTAATATTTTCAACTGCAAGAGGAGAAAAATGTTCCAGTATTTTTCTGACAGCAATAATCATATCAACTGGAACATCAATATTAATACCCTCCGGCCAGTTTATGACAGGTGGGAATACATAAATATAGATATTTGAAACTAAATAATCAATTTTTGAAGACTTGTCAATTTTAAAATAATTTTCAAAATAATCATAATTATAGCCGAATAAAGCCGAACAATATCTGCAATAATGTCTTAAATTAAATGTTTTAAATTTATTAGATGTGAATTTTCGTCTATAAACTGCCATTTACTTTTTGCCTGAAATTATAAATCTGCTAATTGTATCCAAGTGTCATGCTTTCAGGATGTTTCAGCATCTTAAATCCACATAGATCCTGAAATAAATTCAGGATGACACAGTATGTAGAAACTTTATATTTGTTCATTAATATAAATAATATAAAGTAATGCCTTGGTGTAAAATATAATAATGTTATATAAATTAAAAATTAATCCCAAAAAGACGTATATATGAAGCATAAAACACTAATATTTTTAGTACTTATTCAAATAATGTTCATTTGCCTGACTGTATTTTCAGGTAATAATATGTCTTCTTTAAAAGCTCAGTCTTCCGGCATAGATGAAAATATGAATTTAATAAAAGTTGGCATCAGCACTAATGATTTTAGCCAGCTGGAATATAATCAGGTTAGCATCACATCCAAAGGCCCATTTGAAATTATTAATAAAAGGGACAATACACTGCTTGCCATTTCAAATGGAAACGAAGTATTTACTTTTAAAGTTATCGATGATGATATCAATATTTACAAAGACAAAACTCAAGTAGCGGAATATTTGTTTGGACCAATAGGCATAATACCGCAGGGCACAAATCCTTTGGAAATTGTCGGGCTTAAAAGAGCAGGTAAATCTGCTTTGTACAAAGGAGAAATAGAAATCGTCAAATCTCCTGTTAAAGATGACAAATTATCTGTAGTTAATATACTTCCACTTGAAGAATATCTAAAAGGTGTTGTTCCAAATGAAATGCCTTCTAAATTTGGACTTGAGGCACTAAAAGCACAGGCTGTTGCTGCAAGAAACTATGCAATAAAACCGAGAGTTAAATCATATTCACAATTTGACATATGTGACTCTGTTGCATGCCAGGTATATTTCGGCTGTAATACAGAAACTCCAAAAGCTAATCAGGCTATAGATGAAACAAAAGGCTTAGTTGGAATATATAATGATGAACTTATTCTTGCACTATACAGCTCAACAGCCGGCGGATATACAGAAAGTTATGAAAATGCTTTTACAGAAACAGGCTCAAAATCATTCCCCTCTTCTCCAAAACCATATCTAAAAGGAAAACCTGATATAGATGGAACTCCAATCCTGGATAATGAAGAAAATGCAAGAAGTTTTTATACTGCAACACCTGCGAGCTATGAAGCAGATTCCGGTTACTTTAGATGGACAAGATACTGGAGTGAACCAGAGCTTGAAGTACTTTTAAATAAAAATCTTTCAAAATACAACCCATCTGGATTTGTAAGCCCATATTTCAGTAAAAATATGACTACAGGAGCTATAAAAAAAATAGAAGTTCTTGAAAGAGGGGTTTCAGGTAAAGCAATGATCGTTAGAATCGCTGCGGCAAATGGTATATGGACTGTAAAAAAAGAATTAATTATAAGAAAGATTTTTGAAAACTCAGGCAAAATGATGCCCAGCGCAAATGTAGTGTTCGATAACGTAACCGATTCTAACGGAAATCTGGAAAAAGTTGTAGCTTATGGCGGGGGACTCGGGCATGGAGTGGGAATGAGCCAATTTGGCGCCAGTTATATGAGCAAAAATAATTACACATTTGATCAGATTTTACAGCATTATTACGATAAAATATCGATAGGAACAAGCCCTATAAAACTAACAGCAAGTCCTGTATCAGAAGCAGTCTGTCAGCAGTACTATACAAATAATGGAAAATCAGAACTTGTTATAGACAACAGTCAACGACTAAATAGCCTTAAAATACTGATTAATTCAAATGAAGTTAATATCCCGCTAAAAAATTATGATCAGGATAAAATAAGAATAGATCTTCAAAATTATGTAAAAGAAGGTGTGAATGATATAATTTATTTTCCACCCAAAGGTGATGAAGATGGAAAGAGTATAAAAGCCTGGATTGAGGTTTATACACCTAACTAAGATTGGTTTTCGGTTTTTCAAGTTGGCAATATTTATCAATAAACGAAGTTTTCCCGAAAACATTATCCCAATTTTAATTTGTAACAGGAATAAAAACAGATGACAGGTAAGAGTTTATTTAAAATAGCCGGATTAATAGCATTTATAACGATAATCAGCAAGCTGGTAGGATTTGGCAGAGATGTCGTTATTGCACATGCCTACGGTGCAACAGTTGTTAGTGATGCCTATTTTTACGCATATCAAATTCCATCGTTTGCTTTAATTTTGTTGGGAGGACTTGGCGGCCCGTTCCATACCGCAACAATCGCAGTTTTTTCAAAAATAATACCTGATCTAAACACTAAACCTCCTGAAGAAGCACAAAAATTGTTAAACAGGTTTATATCTATAACCGGAGTTTTCTTTTTAATACTTTCAATACTTATATTCCTCTTTTCAGATGAAATAATAAAAATAATAGCCGCAAATGCAACGCCTGAATTACAAAATCTTGCTTCAGCTCAATTAAAAATAATGTCGCCTATGATGTTTATTGGTAGTATAGTCGGCATATTATACGGAATTTCCAACGTATATAACGAGTTTTTATATACATCACTCAGTCCGACAATAGCAAGCATCGCTGTTATTATTGGTGTATTGATTTTTAGAAACGATAAGCTCGGCATGGTGCTGGCATGGGGTACATTGATAGGAGCAGTTGGACAATTAATCTTACAATTGCCTGTATTTTTTAAATCAGGATTTAAATTCAAGATTGATTTCGGATTTATTGACGAAAAACTGGTTAAAATCAAGGAAATTTTGTTCCCTGCAATGCTTGGAACTACAATTGGACAGATAAATATATACGTGGATATGTTTTTTGCATCTCAGCTTATAGCAGGTGCGTGGTCTGCTGTGGGCTATGCTAACAGAATATTTCAATTCCCTGTCGGAATAATTATAACAGCAATGCTTGTTCCCCTTTTTCCTATGTTTTCAACTTTTGTCGGCAAAAAAGACTGGGATTCACTCAGGTATTATTTTCATAAGGGGCTTTCGTCTCTCTGGTTTATGTCATTCCCGATTTTAGCTTTTATTATCATTTTTGCACAAGACACAATTCAACTTGTTCTTGAAAGAGGCAAGTTTGATCACGCTGATACAATAATGGTTTCATGGGCATTAATATATTTAACATTGTCAATAGTTCCTTATGTGGCCAGGGATACACTTACAAGAATCTTTTATGCCTTTGACGATTCAAAAACCCCATTTTATGTTGCAACATTTTCTATTATCATAAAAGTTATAATGAATTTCTTATTTGTAAAACAACTGGGAATTGGTGCTATTACACTTTCCACAACAGCAATTACTCTTGTGAATGCTGTTCTTTTAGCTATATTTATACGTAAGAAAATTAATCTTGAATTTAAAAATCTGCTCAGTCCAACATTTAAAATTATAATGGCTACATTAGCAATGTCAGCAATAGCAGTTTCACTCAAATTTTATCTTGATTCAATATTATCCAACAGTACAATTTTCCTTGCAACAAAACTACTGATTCAATTAATAGTATGCACTATTACATACTTTAGCCTTGCTATAATATTCAGAATCCACGCCGCCAGACAGATTTTTAGTAGAATAAAACAAAAATTATTTAAATCATCTGCTGAATCAGTAATAGCTGAATAATAATAAATATTTAAACGCGGAAAATATAATTTTTCCTGCAGTTTTGAGATCTAGTATCAAGGCTGCAGTGCCGGCTCTTCGCCGCCACAACAGCCTTTCACCTTTCCAAGGTCGGGCTTGAAAAATTAGATTTTCCCATGCGATAGCGGGAGTGAAGCAAACCTGAAGGCAGGCTTTGCCTGCATGGAGGGTTTGCATAACTCGTTCCCAGAAAATCAGAATTTTTCCGCACCCTCATTTCTCATACTAAAGTATGAAGTTTGGTAAATCATAAATGCATTTTGTATTTTCAAAACTCAGAAGATACTGTATAATTTTTTATATATAAATAAAACTGTTTAAGAATCTCGACTTTTCTAACGATCTGTCAAAAACTTTGTAGTATTAAAATTATCTGTAGTATCTGATTAATATTTTTTATAGAAAGAATTATATGCCCGAAATAAAAGTTAAAAGCATAATCGGGGCTTTGGCTATATCTGTTATGGGTATAGCTCTATGCATCGGGACAGCTTTTATTTTTGCTAGCAGAGTTAGTATTTCAATGCCAATTCTATTCATCAGCATTTTGCTTAGTTATCTAATTGTCAACATGATTATTTTTCCAAAAATAAGAGTAGTTCAGTTATTGAAACTCTCTACAGCATCTTCAACCTTCTTTTTAATAATATCCGGTGTTTCATACTTAATATTCCACTTGTTAAACCTTCATAAAATAATAATCAGCTCAAACATGGATATATCTGCAAATTCTGCATATTTTTTAATATCTGTTCTTTTTGGAATTCTATCTTCAGTAATGCTTTTAAAATTGGAAATCATCAAAAGAACAGAACCAATCAAACAAACACGTAATTTAAGTGAAAACAATATTAACGATGAAACTCCAATAAATGAAGAAACAATTAAACCACAAGATTTAATTATAAATGCAGAAATTCCTACTGTCTTAAAAAAAGAAATAATAACTGAAAATTACCCGAATACAAAAACATATCTGGACAATAAAGAAACTGATAAAATAAAAACAGAGCAGGAATTAAAATCATCAAATAATCAGGATTCATCGTCAAATAATCTTGAAACACTTCCTGATATAAAACTTGAAGAAACAAGTATTTCCAGTAATAATGACGAACTAAAACAAGATATCTCCTGTAAATATAATGAAAGTATCTTTGATGATAATGATATTCCTGATAATATAAGGCTTTCTGATAATCAAAGAATTAATAAAACTGAATCAAAGGGAATGATTTCATCAATTGGAAAACTGCTTATAAACAACAGAGACATAGAAAATATTATTGAAACAAATGAACTTATGCAGCAAATTGGATGCAGCAGCGACGATATAGATATAGTAACAATGACATCCGGCATAAAAATTTATGAAAAATTTAATAGAATCATGGTTGAATATACCCAGATAAAAGATCTTACTCTGTCGAATAAGGCAGGATTTACAATTGCGAGTATAATAAAAGATAGTCGAAGGTCTGAAACAATTGGAGCTATTGCATCTAGTGCATTTTTAGTGTTAAAAAACTATCTTGAAAGACTGGAAATTTGTAATCTTCAGAAAGTTTTTTTTGAAGCAGAAGATGGTGTATATTCTCTTTTTAAAATAGATGATTTCATTTTATTCTTTATATCCGAAGAAAATTTTGAACCAATTAATTACACTCTTGTAAAAGAAATACTCGCCCAGAATAATATTTCAAATCAGGACTTGTCGGTAATTAAAAATATTAAAGGAATAATAGAATCAG
>JAQVCB010000104.1 GCA_028689995.1 Candidatus Gastranaerophilales bacterium | reverse complement strand
TGAGGTATGTAAATAGAGTCCAACCTTGCGATCGCCACGTCGGACTTGTCCGCAAATCATAATATCCTGCATAAATCCCTGCCGTCCTCCTCGCGATGACGCATGGAGGCTATTCCTACTGGCGGAGATAATCAGCAGAACAGTTCCAGCCTTCCGTATTTGGATATAATGCTATATTGCAGCTATTACTTGCAGGATGATTGTAATAATAATCATCCTGTGTTCCAAAAGGTATTACTGTACCATTTCTTAACACAAACATTCCAAAAATATCTTTGCTTATTTTATTTGGTCCTTTAAATCCGTTAACATCGATAAATATTCTTCCACAATTATCACTATTGGGAGAATATGTGTGATCGCAGTTAGTACTATGAAGATGAAAACCTGCAAGATTGCCATTATTTAGAATCGCTCTTGACAAAGTTGAAAAATCACTTGGATCTGGAGCGCCTGATAATTTATAATGACTGCCAAGAGTATGCCAACAGCCATTTATTCCTAACGTGCTTGCGCCATCACATTTTTGAGTATAGTTTAAGTATGTTAGTATTTTATTTCTAAAATCATTATGTCCGGCAGTAATACTATGACCGGTGAATACATCTCTGAAATCTCCATAGTAATCTATAGATAATCTCCTTGATGCCTGAGATATGTCTGCGAAAGACTTTTTCCAGGCAATTTTTAGCTGGGTGTCCTGAATGTCCTGTACCAGCGGGGAAATAACAAATGCAGCAATCACACCTATGATTCCCAATGCTATCAATATCTCTGCCAGTGTAAAGGCATTTTTTATTTTTTTGCATTGCTTCATCAATCCGGATCCTTTGTGTAGTTATATTAATATTTATAAATCTTAATATAAGTTTGTTCATCATTTGAAAATATGATAAACAAACTCTTTCATTACCATTGTAAATTTTGTTTAGTAATGTATATGTTAAATAGCTTTTTAACTTGATTAAATTATTAAACTCCTATATTATATTCGTTGTGTTTAAACTGGCTGAAAAGTTTAAAAATCTTATTAGAGAAGACTTCTAAATCATAAGAAGGAAAAAACAGGAGAGGGAAGGTTAATGAGAAGTAGTACTCTTCATAAATCAAGTATATCAAGAGAAAGGATCGCAGCCTTGGAAGAATTATTATCAGATAAAGCAACTACATATGATTCCTCACCGGGAGTTTATGTAAGATCAGATAAGGACCGTGAACTTGATATTTTATGGCAGGGTTTCAAAGTCAACTGCAGAGAAGAAAGATCCCCTGGCGTTTATCTTACAATAGGCTTTATTACAGGCGCTATTTGTATGTTCCTGATGACAACCATTTTAAACTTTGGCAATACAAGCCATGAAACTTTTGCAGATTTGAACTTATGGAAAAAAGCCAATACAGAAGCAGCTGAAGTAAAGATTAAAGCAGCTCCAATCGGGCTTACACCTCCTGCTCAAACTGTAACTGTTGCCGGAAAATCAGAAAAATACTCCATTCAAAGCGGCGATACCCTGGAAAAGGTTGCTTTGAGGTTTTATGGAACTTCTGATCCCGTAAAAATCAAACAGATTCAGGATGCAAATAATCTCGAAAACCCTGACAGAATTTCAATCGGACAGGAATTGACAGTTCCAATGGGCAATTAAACATAATAAATTCAGGTTAATATTATAAAAAACCGCTGTAAATTTACAGCGGTTTTTGTTTTTCAGATTGTACCGTAATAAAAAAATTTTTAAAATGAAATATATACATATTGATTTTTTATAGTAAAATATTATTGTACACATTTAAACAGATAAAGTTTTTTTGGGCGCATATCGACATAAATTATCATTATCTCGGCCTCATCAAAACCTTTATCAGTCAGCAAAAGGAGGCCAAGTTAATGGCATACGAAGATCTTACTTTACAATGTATGGACTGTGGCTGTGATTTTGAATTCACAGTCAGCGAGCAGGAATTTTATGAACAAAAAGGACTCGCAAACAGGCCGAAAAGATGCAAACCTTGTCGTACCGCTAAGAAAAATGCTAGCAGAGGTGGTTACCCAAAAAAAATGTATGATGTAGTTTGTTCACAGTGCGGAAGGGATGCTCAAGTTCCTTTCAAACCATCTGATGACAGACCTGTATTATGCAAAGAATGTTATTCCAGCTCTTTCTAGTAATTATAAAGATAATGGAAAACTGTACAAGAGAGCTTATTTAAGCTCTCTTGTATGTATTATGGGGGTAGTGAAAAAAATGGCTCTTGTTTGCCATTTGTTATCAGTCCCGTTATAAAGGATAAAAACAATGAATCACTTTGATAATGGCGTGCCTTTTGATCCGGGATTTTCAGGTTTATCTGTAACGTTTTCGTATAACATTCAGCCGATTATAGATGAAATCACAAAATACAAGGCTCCTCACCAGAAAAAGTTTATATTAACACGTTCTGAACCGACAATTATTGCTTTAATCAATAAATGCACCTCTTTTTATCTTGGCTGCATGTTGTGGGGAAGTTACATCTGTTACAAATTCAAGGACAATCCCAAAGAAATTATCGGCAATCATACCCTTGAATTATCGGAAGAAGAAGCAAAGCAGCTTGATTGCGCGCAGGAAACTGATTCTATTCTTGATTTCATTGCCCGTTGGGATAGAGATTATAAATATTTCCTGAAAAAACCTTTTAAAGTCGACAGCCAGATTATTGAAATTTTAAAAACCTATAAAGAGTTTGCTGTTTTAAATGATAATTTCACCAAAACAAAATCAACAAGCGATATTAAACTGCCTGAAGCATTAAATCATTTCAGTAAACATAGCCAAAACCAGCTGAATGACTTATATTCTGTAATTATGGACAGTATAAAGCAGGCAAAAATTGAAAATCTGCTAAAAATCGGGTTTTATTTATAAAAAATTTGCGTAAAAATAACTTGAATTAATTATCGATTCAAGTTAAATAGATGTTAAAATTTATTTAAGGGTATTAATTAAAACTTTAAATTGATAAAATATAATTCTGGAAGTATTAAATAGTCAAAGTTTAATTTTATGTCAAAAATTCTTATTATTTGTGAAAAATCAAATACGGATCAAACTTTATCCAGCCTGTTAAATGATGTTGGATATGAAACCATGCTTGCATTTGATGAACAGGAAGCTTTCAGGATTACCGACGAGTTTCTTCCCGATATCGCTCTTATTGATACTTCATGCCCCGAGATTAATGTTTCTACAATTTGTAAAAAATTAAAACTGCAAAGCCAGACTAATGATATACAAATAATTTTACTCACATCAAAAGACTCTCCGTCAGAAGAAATACTGGTCAGGGCAGATGGATATATAACCAAACCTTTTAATGACAACATTTTAATTGCCACTGTCAATGCGCATTTAAGAATTAAAAAGCTGCTGGACATTCTGTATACAAATAACAGCGAACTGGCAAGAAGTTTATACCAGCTAAATGTTCTTTATAATACGAGTTCTCAGCTTGCAGGCACTCTTGATAAAACCAGATTAATAAACATTATGAATACAGGGCTTGAAAAAAGCCTGAATTTTGCGGTATGTCTTGCTCTGGTTATCAATGATCCTGAAGATGCCACCCTTATAATTAGTTCATTACACCCTGTATCTGAAAGGCTTGAGCAGGCTTTAAAACTAAGGGCTATGATTGGTTATAAAAGCTTGTTTGAAGAAAGAAAGCTTCCTTTTGAGTTATCGATAAACAATATCAAAGTTGAAAAGCATTCAAAGCACAAAAAAGGTAACTTTGACCTGTATGTGCTTGATTATGACAGTTTATTTTCTCCAATTAATACATCAGACAGGTTTTTCGGGACTGTTGAAATTTTAAGAGATATAGAATATACGGGTGAAGATTCAACCTGTTTTCAAACCGTCGTTAAACAGGTATCTTTGCCTCTTGAAAGCGCTATTTTATATGAAGAAATCAAAAATACAAATATTAAACTTGAAAAACTGGAAAAATTAAAGTCAGAGTTCATTTCTATCGTATCGCATGAGTTAAGAACCCCGCTTACTGCGATTAAAAATTCTCTTGATATCATGTTAACCGGTAAAACCGGCGATTTAACCAAAATTCAGAATAACTTTTTAAGTATAGCAAAGAGAAACGTCGACAGGTTATCCGGAATCATCAATGATCTTCTTGATTTATCGAAAATTGAAGCAGGGAAAATGGATTACAGATTCAAGCCCATGAGTATTCATGACCCCATAGAATTTGTGGCATCGACTTTTGAACATCTTGCAGACAAAAAGAACATCAGGCTGCTTATAAACATTCAGGACAATATTGATCAGGTATACGGCGATATAAGCCGAATTGAACAGGTATTATCAAATCTGGTTTCCAATGCCATTAAATTTACTCCTGAAAACGGTAAAATAAAAATTTCAGCAGAAGAAATAAATGCGGATTCTATTGATACAAGTTTATTTTACAGGGATCCTTCCGTAATAACGAAACAGAATAGTGCTTTAAAGGGAAATTATATTAAAATTAGTGTGGAAGATACGGGTATAGGTATAAAAGAATCGGACATACCAAAGGTATTTGATAAATTTCAGCAGATTGAAAGTTCTTTAAGCAGAGAAGTAGGAGGAACGGGTTTGGGGCTGCCTATTGCAAAACAATTAATAGAAGCCCACAGAGGCGAAATATGGCTGGAAAGCGAAGTATACAAAGGCAGTAAATTCTCGTTTATCCTGCCTGTCATGATGCACCATAATACTTTCCTTCTTGAACTCGATAATGAGCTTCAGCATTCAAAATACAATCATTCCAATCTTGCATTAATTCTGCTTGAAGAAAATACTGAAATTACCAAAGGTGAATTTTCAATTATTAAAGACATTGCAGCCGGCAAAATAAATATTATCAGAAAAGGTGATAAATCCAAGTTCTTTACTCAGGATAATAAAATGCAGATTATTCTCTCTAATACTGACAAAGTGGGCGCTGATTTTGTTATTAAACGCTTAAAAAAATATCTTCTGGATAATGAATCTGAATATTTAAATCAGGGCTTGAATCTGGGAATTTCTGTTTATCCTGAAGATGCTATTACAAGCGAAGAACTGATTGACCAGGCGGAAAGGTCTGTTTATTGCCTTTATCAAACAAATTTGAAAATCAATAATGAACAAAGAGGTGAAAAATGACAAATAAAAAAATTCTCATAGTCGATGACGAACAGGATATAGTGGAAACCCTGACATTTTTGTTTGAATCAGAGGGTTTTGCCTGTATTACAGCTTACGATGGCGAGGAGGCTTTAAATAAAGCCAAATCTGAAATGCCTGACCTTATTATTCTGGATGTCATGCTTCCAAAAATAAACGGATATAAAGTTTGCAGGCTTCTAAAGTTTGACGCCAAGTATAAAAATATTCCGATATTAATGGTAACAGCAAGATCGCAGGAAGAAGACAAGGCAATAGGCGAAGAAACCGGAGCTGACGAGTATATAACAAAACCGTTTAACATAGAAGAATTGACCCAAACCGTTAAAAACTATCTTGGTTTATAATTAATCGATAGTCCCGAAAGGTTTATTAATATTATGCAGGAACTTTTAACCAACAAAACTATAGAAAAACTCAGGTACGATCTTGTAAGAGATGGATTGATTAATTATGAAGAATTATCAAAGGCTGAAGAATTCGCAAAAGACAGCCATACTAACCTTACTCAGATTCTTATCGGCAAAAATATGATTTCTGAAGAGGATCTTCTTGGTTTTATTGAAGCTAAACTGCATATACCGTATGTAAATCTGGATGATTATACCCTTGATAAAAATTGTATTGGGCTTATTTCCGTAGATGATGCAAAAAAATACAGAATAATTCCTCTTTTTAAGATTGAAGATGTCCTGACTATAGCTATGACTGATCCTCTTGACCTTTTTCTTTTAAAGAATCTCATTGATAGCCTGAACTGCAAAATTGAACCGATTATTTGCTCGGAAAGAAGTATTTTACAGGCAATAGAAAAATATTATACGGGTGATAAACCCGACAGCCATCTCTACAGTTCTGCTGAAGATATTAAGTTTGACTGGAGAGAAGAATTAACCGAAGAAAACCCCGATGACTTTCAGATTCAAAGAATAATTCAGGCACTCTTATATCATTCTGTTATTGAAGATAGTCGAGAAATTCTTCTCGAGCATTCTTCTGACGGCTTAACAGTAAAATTTAAAAACGATCAGGATGTTTTTGATAAAGGCAATATTCCTGTTTTGCTCGTACCGCTTTTTATTTCAAAATTAAAATCGATGTCCAATCTGGATTCCTCAATTTCTGAAATGCCTCAATTAGGCAAGCTAAAGTTTTTTGTTGATCCATTAAGCATTATTGCAAGCGTTTCAGCATTTCCAACCATCAAAGGGGAACGAATCTGTATTAAAATTTATAAACCCCCTCTAAAACTGGATGAGTTACCTCTAAAGAAGGACTCTCTTGATTTTATTAAATCGAGTCTTAACAAATCCGGTATTATGCTTGTTTGCGGTTCCGGACTTAGCGGGAAAACTTCCCTGATTTATTCTCTCTTGTCCTCAATGGACAATGCAAAGAAAAACATTATGACCGTTGAGTCAATGGTTAAATACGAACTTGCGGGAATAAATCAGTGCGAATTAAATGAAAAAGTAGGCTTTAATTTTGATAAAGCCATCAGGTTTATTGATTTTCAATCTCCGAATGTAATTTATTTTGAGGAAGTGTTTTCAAGGGAAAATATTGAGTTTATAATCTCTCTTGCCCAATCAGGGAAACTGATTATAGCCGAGTTTTTAACAGATAACATACAGCTCCTGTTTAAAAGGTTTAAGGATATGGGTCTTGAGAATATTAAAGAACAGGCTTCCTGTATCATATTTATTCAAAATAAAGATGATATTCAGATTATAAGCTAAATTAAAGAAAATTTAATTTAGCTTATATATATCTTTGAAGTTTTTATTAAAATTTTAGTTAACCATTGCACTTGATGCAGTTGTATTATCTTCGTTTTGAGCTGGAAGAACTGCTTTAGCTTTAATAATCAGATTATATTTATCTTTATAACTGTATGAAGTTGAGTCTGTACCTGTCGAGAATGCGCTTGGACCTTTGTCACCATTGACATCAACTATAACATAACATTTTGCTGACGCTGTATCAAAGTCTGTGGCTCCTTCAGCTCCGCAATAATCACCGGCAGCTGTACCGGCTTTTACAAAGGTATATTTCATACCGTCTGCAGTATAGAAAGTATCCGTACCGCTGGTTGTGATTATATTTAACTTAGCTTTAAAAAGATTTGTCAAAGCTTCTGTTGTCATATTTGATGAATCGCTGAAAGAAGCTGTATCAACACCATCCTGAGCTATCATCATCATAATTGACTGATTCATAACTCCAACTGCCTTTTTGAGAGCAGTTTTTAACTCTGCCTGATTGGTAGTACCAATTAACGCTGGAATTGCTATTGCGGCAACAACCCCTATTACTGCTAATGTTATAAGAATTTCAGCAAGGGTGAAACCTTTTTTCGACTTGTGTACAAACATCTTCAATTACCTCTTTATTATAAACTCAATACCCTTAAATTTAATTATAAATGATCTTGTGGAAATTACCACCTTTTTTTGTAATAAATAACTTGTTTCACTTAATTTTTATTAAAAATTATACTTTAGTATAGCTGTTTTTAAATGTTATTTCTTTCCCTCCTGTTGTAGTATAACTATTTTTAGTTATACTATTAAGTTTTCGGATTTAAAAAATCAATGTTTTCCTTCTTTAATTGTAGTTAATCTTAATTATATTAAATGTAAAAGTTTTTTAACTCATCAATTTAGTGTAATAAATTTTTTATTAAATGGTCGTTTCAATCATTTTAACAAGATTATATATTATGTTTCAAAAAATTACACTTTTATTCAGTTTTTAAATTAACAAAAATAACAATAAACAATGAAAGACTTATTTTAAAAAATATTTCAGCCCGGATACATTCTTAACATTTCTTTGTATTTCTTAATTTTTGTTAACCTGTATGGCCGGATTTTTTCGTGAGGATTAATTAACCTGAATAAGTTTTCTTGAAACCGAGAAAATATAGGATTTTGATTCAAGTTTTCTGCTTAAAAGAGACAGGCTGTAACAAATTATGAAATATATCAAAGCCATGAAGATTAAAATCTCGAACTCATGATACGTTCTTTCATAAATTATTTCACCTGCGCGGGTTAATTCAATAAGGCCAATTACGGAGGCCAGTGAAGTATCTTTAATAAGTGAAATAAACT
>JAQVCB010000103.1 GCA_028689995.1 Candidatus Gastranaerophilales bacterium | reverse complement strand
CCTTTGAAAAATTCAATACCGTAAATCTGAGATAAACATAAATACCCGCCAGTATTAAATAAAAAACGAGATTTTTTATCCTGAATAAACGTTCTTCTTTTGAATAGTTTTTCCACAGAAAAATACTGAGTAAACCAACCAGTAAACAGAAAATAACTGCAGATTCTTTTGAAAGAAGAGCAATAATAAATAAAATTGCTGCCAAAGATGTTTTTAATATAGTTTTTACTTTATTTTCAGGATCATAACAATTCAAATACACTAAAATCCCTGAAATCATAAACATGAAACTTAAGGGATCACTGACTCCAGAAATATAACTAACCGCTTCTATCTGAACAGGGTGTACTAAAAAGATTAAAGCTGCCAAGAAACTGGCAATCCTTGAAAAAGAAAGTCTTTTAAGCAGTAAAAATACCAGAAAACTGTTAGTAATATGAAGTAATATGGATAAAATATGATAAGCCTGGACTTTTAAACCAAAAAACTGGTAAATAATACCGTGTGACAACTGCTGCAAAGGCCTGTAAAAATTATTGTGAAGGTTGACGTGTAACTGCAAACCGGCACCAGTCTCAAGACTTGATGTAAAATAATTGAAAAAATTACTTAAAGAATGAATATATTTGTTAAAAACAATAAAATTTATATCATCAAAGAAAAAAGGGGCATTTATGACGTTTGAATATACCAAAAACCCCAAAAGACACAATATAAATAATACCAGACTATTTTTTAAATTTTTTTCAAAAACTTCCATAATCATATTATACGCAAAAATAAATTAAGGAATATATTTGTTAAATATTATAAACAATTATTTATAAATCACACATTTTTCAATATTTGAAATAAAGTTTCTTAAAATTTCCTGTTCTTTGGGATTGTTTGAATAATACAGGCATTTTTTGAGAGAATTGCCGGCATTTTTGTAATCTCCCATTTGCGCATAAATAAGCCCCAATTCTTTATAAGCACTTCCAAATGAAGTATTTAAAGTTATTGCGTGTTTGTAATTATCTACTGCTTGTTTATAATCTTTTGCACCCTGATAAGCTTTTGCAATATTGAAATAATCCTCCGCTGACTTGGTACTGTCAACAATATTCGAACCAATAACTGCAACAGTTTTTTGATAATTATCATTCATCTTTGTAGTTTGCACAGCAGCATTAGTATTTTTATACAGAGCTAATTCTTTTTTAAGCTCATTTATTCTGGCTGTTTTTTTACCTGAAATATCATCCGCTCTTTTGTTAGCTAAGGTTATTAAATTTTCAAGCGCTTTTTGTCTGCCAATTGCCAAATCATAAATCTCTTTTGTCTTTTTTAAATCACTATTTAAAGCAGTTATTTTATAGGACAAATCCTGCATTTGCTTTTCACTAAAGGCTAACTGATTTTGAAGCAGGCTAATCTGTGAATCTTTATCATTAACAATATTATCGGTTTTTAAATTAACAGATGAATATTGCTGTCTGACTTTATTCAACTCGCTATTTAAACTTAAAAGCTGGTTTTTGAGTTCATTTATTTGAACTGCTTTTTCACCTGAAATATCATTTGCTCTTTTATTTGCCATCATACTAACTTCTTTAGCTTTTGCTAACTCATTATTTAAAACAATAATCTTTTCGGATAAATCTTGAATCTGCTTTTCATAACTAACTAAATGATTTTGAAACAGTTTAACCTGCGAATCTTTATTATTAGAAGATAAATACTCCTGTTTTAGCTTACTTAATTCGTTATTTGAACTTATAAGCTGATTTTTTAGCTCAGTAATTTCGTTATCGCTTGCATTGAGCTTTAAACTTGTCTGCTTTGCCAATTCTTCTAACTGCTTATCCCTGCCTGCAATATCCTGCTCCAATGACAATTTTTGCTTTTCAATCATCTGTAACTTAACTTCGTTTTCGGAAAGTGCTCGCGTAAGATTTTGGTTCATTTCCTGCAATTTTGTAATTTCATTTTGAGCACAAAGTAACTGATACTTCATATCTTTAACAGTTTCATTAAGTTCATTCATAGTTTGAATGTCCTGTATTTTAGTATCTTTATGCTGTTGAGATGATTTAACAAGGATAATTTCAGTATTCGCATTAACCTCTGAATAATTTAAAGCTATAAACAAAAATGCAGCAAATATTAATACTTTATATTTTCCAGTCCTCATAAATATCCCCTTCTAAAAGTGAATCAAAGTAATCTAGTTGCAGCCAACGTCAATGGCTCAACGCCATCGTCGTCGCCTTTCACCTTTTCTACCGGCGACCGCAGAACTTTTTATTTATTTCAAAATTATAATTATAATTAGCGGTCTTATTTATGAAATACCCGAAAATAAAGCAGGAAATAATTACCCGATCAGGGTAATATCAATTTCAAAATGCAGTAAGTCTAAAAAATTAATAGAACCTGCTGGAAAAAGATATATGTTTTTTAAACCCGTATACATGAGCTCCTGTTTTTTCTATAAAATTCATCTTTAATATTTCGCATTTAAACCTTCCTTCATCTATTTTACGATCTAAGATAATCTCATAAAGTTTTTGCAGCTGATTTAAAGTAAAATTATCAGATAAAAGTTCTTTTGCTATAGGAAAATTCTCCAGTTTTAATCTTAAAGTCTCAATCGCACAGGATAAAATATCATTATGATCAAATGCAAGCTCGGGTAATTCTTTCACATTGAACCATGCCGCTTCTTTTGCATCGCTCTGTGCCTTTATTTTAAAATTTTTTGAGTTTAAAAGAGCAAAATAAACCACACTTACAGTTCTTTCTCGTGGATCACGCCCCGGCGTACCGATTGTATGAAGCTGTTCAAGATAAACATCTTTAATACCGGTTTCTTCTTCAAGCTCTCTTAATGCAGCAGATTCAAGCGGTTCATTATAATCAACAAACCCTCCGGGAATTGCCCAACAATTATCAAAAGGCTGATACTTCCTTTTGATAAGAAGAACTTTTAAAGTATCATCAAAAACACTAAAAATAACTATATCAACCGTAACTGCGGGATTTGTATATTTTTCAGACATATTCTCTCTACTTTATCCTGAAATTATACCCCTGAACAATCGGAATTCTTCTGCCGCCTCCAAATGCTCTTGTAGTAACCTTTAAGCCCAAAGAAGCCTGACGCCTCTTGTATTCACAGGCATTAATTTTTTTAATTATGCTTGAAACAACGTCAATATCATGTTCCTGCGATATCTCTTCAGGAGATTTGTTCTCCTCTACATAAGCCTTTAGAATATCGTCAAGAACTTCATAAGGAGGAAGACTATCTTGATCTTTCTGATTTGGCCTGAGTTCTGCGGATGGAGCTTTCGTAATAATATCATTTGGAATAATTTCCTTCTCGGAATTTATATATCTCGAAAGCCTGTAAACTGTTGTCTTTGGAACATCAGAAAGAAGACACAATCCGCCGGACATATCTCCATAAAGAGTACAATATCCAACTGACAATTCTGATTTATTACCGGTACTTAATAACAAATTACCGTATCTATTGGAATACATCATTAAAATATTCGACCTGATTCTTGCCTGAAGGTTTTCTTCAGTAAGATCCATTTGAACTCCACTATTAATAGTATTTATATAAGAATAGAAAATATCCTTAACAGGAAATTCCAGACATTTTATGCCGATATTTTCAGCCAGCTTCTTTGAATCCTCAACGCTCCCTGTACTAGAATACATACTTGGCATAGTAATACCAACCACATTTTCACTTCCGAGAGCTTTGCTTGCTATTACAGCAGTCAGAGCAGAATCTATACCACCTGAAAGTCCCAAGACCACACTTTTAAATCCACTTTTTTGACAATAATCCTTTAACCCAAGTTCGAGGGCTTTTAACAAACTTTCTTCTTCTTTTTCAGATATTTCACTAACATTGCCAACACCGGTTTCAAAGTTATAAGTAACCAGATCCTCTTTAAAGTCACATCCTCTGGCACACAATTTTCCATTATGATCTATAACATAACTGACCCCGTCAAAAATTAAATCATCATTTCCGCCAACCTGATTGACGTATAAAATAGGCAATTTATGCTGAATTGCAATATGCTTGAGTATATCAAAACGCACTTTTTCTTTATTCAGCCAATAAGGTGAAGCAGAAATATTTATAATCATGTCGGGTTTTTGTTCTACAAGCTTATTAACTGGATTAAACCTATAAGGGAGTCTTTCCCAGTAATCTTTGTCATTCCATACATCTTCACAGATTGTAATTCCCAGTTTTTGCCCCATAAATTCAACCGGCTCGAACTCACTTCCCGCTTCAAAATATCTATTTTCATCAAATACATCGTAAAAAGGCAATAAACTTTTATAATATCTTGAAATTATCTTCCCTTCGTACATAAAAGCAGCCGCATTATGATACTTTCTGCCGTATGGTTTAGAATTAATATCGATATAACCGCATATAATGCCTATATCATAAGAAAATTCCTTTATTCTGTCGAGCTGGACAAGATTATCTTCGACAAAAATCTTAAAATCGAGAAGATCACGAGGAGGATAACCCGTAACGGCAAGTTCGGGAAAAACAACAAGATCGGCTTCTTTTTCTTTTGCCTTTCTTATAAAACTTATTATTTTATCTGTATTACCCACCAAATCTCCGACTTTAGGATTTATTTGAGCTAAAGCAACTTTCATTTATCTTGGAACCCTCATTTAAAATATTGATTTTATAAAGTGAATTATACCCTCAAACTTTTATCAAATAAAGCCTGCTAGTAATCAATAACATTGCTAAAACTTTATAAGTCTAATAAAAATTTATCCTGATCGGTAATATAACTCTTCTTTCTTAATCCTTAAAATACTTTGACAAGTTTGAACATAGGAGCGAAAGTAATGCAGGACTTTATTTTTAAAAATTTCATAATGCCCTATTTCTTTAAATATAAAAGATTAAAGCGTTTTGATTATTATAAAGAACTAAAAAAAAGAGATTTAATGACTCAGGAAGAACTAAGAGAAATTCAATGGGAAAAATTAAAATCACTGATAAATCACTGCTATGAAAATATTCCTTATTACAGAAAATTATTTGATCATCACGGGATTCATCCGAAAAATATAAAAAACCAGAAAGATTTTGCACAAATTCCTATATTAACTAAACAGGATATAAAAGAAAATTTTAATGATTTAATTAATCCCAACCTGTCTAAAAAAGATATATTTTACGATTCAACGAGCGGTTCTACGGGAATTCCGCTTCAACTTGCCAGAAGCTGGGACGACCAGGAATACGGTGCTGCTTTAAAATACAGATCAAACGCATGGTGCGGCTGGAATTACTGGCATAAATCAGTATGGCTGGTTTCAGATACCAGAAGAATCACTGAACTTGAGAGCATAAAGGGTAGAATAATACTTGGAATCCAGAGAAAACTTGTAATTAATACTAAAAAAATCACCAGAGAAAATATGTTTAAATGGGCAGATCAGATAAAAAAATATAAGCCCAGACATATTTATGGATATTCAAGCATAATTACTGAGTTTTCAAGATTTTTAACAGATAATAAAATATCTGTTTCAGGGATAGAAGGAGTTTTCTCAACAGCAGAAATTTTAAGCGAACGGGAATTGATTTCAAAAGCATTTAATGCACCTGTATACGATCAATATGGATCATCAGAGATTTTTTGCACAGCTCATGAATGTCCAAAAGGAAAGATGCATCTCAATATCGATGAAGTATTTGTAGAATTTGAAGATATCGCAGATGATCAAGAGATTAAAAAAATGATCTTTACTCCTTTATATCTTTATGGAATGCCATTATTAAGATATGATCTACAGGATGCAGCCATCCCTTGTGAAGAACATTGTGACTGTGACCTTCCTTATCCTGTAATAAACCTTCAAGTTGGAAGGATTAGCGACAACTTAATTTCTGACAAAAGCAAGCTGGTCTCTGGAGTAACTTTAAGCTGGTATTTCACCGATGCAACAAATGGAATAGCTCAATATCAGCTAATACAGGAAACCTTCAAAGATATCACTATAAAAATAGTATGCGAAGATAAATTCAAGGAAGAAAATGAATGCAGTATAAAAGAATTGTTGGCAGAAATGCTTAATTCAACTGATTTAAATATAAATTTTGAATATGTTGATACGATAATACCGGGCAAAAATGGAAAATACAGGCCAATATCATCAAAAGTCATTAATGATTTCCACAAATTAAAACCGCAAGAAATACACTAAACAGAAGTTACTTTAATACGCTTAATAATACTTTCGATCTGCTCTTTTTCCATCTGATCAGATACAAAACTTAGATATTTTTCAAATTTTTCTATTGCTTTATCATACTCTTTTTCAATAGTATAAAGTACTCCAAGCTGTTTGTAAGCAAGAAAATATTTTTCATTTATCTCTATAGCTCTATTTAATTCATTTATAGCTTCATAAATTTGATCATTTGCCTGATAAGCAATTGCCAAATGATAATGCAAATCAGCATTATCAGGCAACTCTTCTATTACTTTTTTATATTCAATAACAGAATTATCATAATTTCCAACCTGAAAATAAGCCATTGCAAGATCATATCTGGCATCAATATTCTTTGGAGCTAATTCCAATACCTTTTCCAATTCATCTATCGCCTGATCATATCTGGTATCTTTTAAAAGTATTCTTGCAAAATGATACCTTGGACCAGGATTTTCAGGATTTATCATTATTGAGCGTTCAAGCTCGATAATTGCCCCTGATGGATCACCCTGAGTGAGTCTTAAATCCGCAATATTCTGATAAACTTCCTGAATGTTTGAATCAATTTCTATAGCTTTCTCATAATTTTTTATAGCTTCATCATACTTGCCGGTTCTATAATACACAGTCCCGAGATTATTATATAAATACGGATTATCTGGATCATCATCAATAATAGCTTTAAATTCAGCGATTGCAGAATTATATTCTTCCTTTTCAAAATGTTCAAAAGCTTTTTTAAGTCTTTCTTCCATAACTTCCCCCAAGTTTTTTTATTTTTAATTCAGGTTTAATACTTCTATGTTTACCTTGATAAAGACTCCATATTTTCTCGCAAAAGATTATAACTTTATAGCAAGATCATTGATTTATTAAATACTATCATGATGAAAATTAGATTTAAAGACTAAGTTAACTGCATATATTTTTAAACCTTCTCAGGCAAATACAAATTTTTTGTATTAAAATTCTATTAATAGTATAATTTACTGCATTTAAGGCAAGAAAAAATAATAAAAATTCAAAAATAAGTTATAGAAAGGGATCTTATGTCTGGACATTCCAAATGGGCTACTATAAAACATAAAAAAGCAAAAGTTGATGCGCAAAAAGGTGTAACATTTGCAAAATTTGCAAGAGAGATAACAGTTGCGGCAAAAGCAGGTGGAACATCACCTGAAGCAAATTTCAGGCTAAGAACCGCAATTGATAATGCAAAAGCAGCAGGCTTACCAAATGACAATATTAAAAGAGCTGTAGATAAAGCTTCCAGCGGTGGAGGCGGAGATAACTTTGAAGAAATCAGCTATGAAGGCTATGGTCCCGGTGGAGTAGCAATATTAATTCAGACTATGACAGATAACAGAAATAGAACCGCAGGTGATATAAGAAGTTATTTTAATAAAAACAGCGGAAACCTTGGCGAAACTGGCTGTGTTGGCTGGATGTTCAAGGAAGAAGGAAGTATTTCCATTAATAAAGAAAATACAGACCATGATCAATTGTTTGAAATAGCAATCAATGCCGGAGCAGAGGATTTCTCAGAGGAAGATGACGAATATAAAATTATTACAACACCTGAATTATTGCAGGAAATAGCAGAACAAATACAGCAAGCAGGTTATAAACTCAAAACTGTTGAAATAACAAGAAATCCTGAAAATACAGTACCTATTACCGATATTGATACGGTTAAAATATTATTAAAATTACTTGATAGTATAGAAAGTCATGATGATGTTCAAAATGTCTACGCAAACTTTGAGATTGACGATGATTTACTTGAAACAGCATCTATATAAATAAAAAATCAAAAACCCTTCCTAAAAGGAAGGGTTTTTGATTAAAAGCATTTATCTAAAACTTGGCTAAAAGCAATACATAAATAGAACAAAGACTGAAAGAAGTACAAGCAAACCACCAATACATAACAGGATGCTGATTTTCCCATGCCGAAATTAAAGTATTCTTCCTGCCAATTTTTCCATTAAAATTTTCATTCATATTATTCATTTTCCAGCCTCTTAAACCCTATATAAATAATTAACACGCATATATCAAATTTCATAA
>JAQVCB010000102.1 GCA_028689995.1 Candidatus Gastranaerophilales bacterium | reverse complement strand
TTTTCCAATTTATCTTTGACTCTAGAAAATCATAAAATTGCCATGGCTTTATTTCTTGCGTGTTTTTAGATATTCTTCGAACTGAGAACTGCTTCTCTTGTAAAATTAATCCCAATAAATATTTTCTGAATATAACTTTGTCGATGTCATTTGAAAGAAATGATAATATGTAATTAAGAATAATTTGAAGCCAGAAGCATTGGCTCATAATTAAATCCTCCTGTTTGACAACATTGTCATTCAGGAGGATTATCTATTTCAATTCGATTTTTCACTTTCTAAATTTCTGAAAAATAGGATAATAATGGGTTTTAAAATTTGATTTTAAAGTTAAAAATACTATGCTTAATTTATTTTAATTGGAGGTTCTGGTATGAAAACTGTTAAGGATGTTGATGTAAAGAACAAAAGAGTCCTTGTTAGAGAAGATTTTGATGTTCCGTTATCAGACGGCAAAATAATTGATGATTCAAAAATAAAGGAGGCATTACCGACTATTAAATATCTAAAAGATCAAGGTGCAAAAATTATTTTAATGTCAGATTTGGGAAAACCAGATGGACACGCAATTACAGAACTAAGAATGGATTTGGTTGCAGAAAGACTGGAAAAAATATTAAATGAACATATTGAAAATATAGATGAAATAGTAGGCGATTCAACTCAGGAAGCTATATCCAGTATGATGCCGGGTGAAATTTTACTTGTTGAGAATCTTGGATTTAGCGGTGGTGAGTACTCTAATAATAGTGATTTTGCTAGAGGTTTAGCCACTTTAGCTGACGTTTATGTCGATGATGCTTTTTCTCTCGCCGATAAAAGATATGCGTCGAATGTAGGTATAACACAATATCTTCCAAGTTATGCAGGGTTAATAATGGAAAAGGAATCAGATAAATTAATCAATATGTTGAAAACTATTGATCATCCTTTTGTTCTCTTGATTGCAGGTACAAATATTGAAGAAAAAATGTCGGTGATAGAAAGATTTATAGATATTGCAGATAATATTTTAGTTGCAGGATTGCCTGCCTTGGCTTTCTTAAAAGCTCTGGGTTATCAAACAGGTAGAATTAAAATTTCAGATACGTCTCTCAAAATGGCAAAAGATTTACTTTCTGAAGCTAAAATTGAAAACATAATTATAAAATTGCCCGATGATTTTATGGTTGCAGAAAGCATATATGCAGGAGCACCGCATAAATTTGTTTCCAGCAGAGATATTCCCGAAGATATGTATGTAGTGGACATTGGGCCAAAAACTTTCTCAGAGTACAATAAATTAATTTATGATGCAGAGTTGGCACTCTGGAACGGACCGGTTGGAGTTTATGAAATTCCTGATTTTGAATGGGGTTCCAGATCAATGGCTCAATCATTTGCAAGTACACAGGCAAAAACTATTGTTATGGGGCAAGATACACTAAATTTGATAAATAAATTTAATAAATCCTCCTTCATAGACATCCTTTCAAACCATCGTGATATAGCACTTAAATATTTGGAAGGTAAGGACTTGCCCGCTATTAAGGTGTTGGAGGAATTTTAGTAAAACATGTATAAAGCCCTGTATCTAACAGATACAGGGCTTCTTAAAAGACTGGAAAATTTATTTACCATACCACATTTTACGCCAGGTTTGCATTTGTTCTATCTGTTTAGGATTGTTATTTATGACGTCTTGTGCAAACTTTTTTAACTCAGGATGTCGAGCTTTGCTCAATGCATCCTGTGCCATTAATATTTCATGTTGACGATGTTTTACCATCATATCTAAAAATCTCATATCATAATTGGCATCTGCTGCACCTAATCCGGGGAATGATTTCATTCGATTCTGCATTCCATAACCTTGAGCATTTGCAATGCTTATAGAGGAAATTAAGATACATAAAAGCAATGCTATTGATATGTTCAATTTTTTCATTATGTACTTCTCCTTAGATTTTAAATTTCTAGCTGACTACATCAAATTCATAGATGTTTTTCCAGGCGTCAAAGCCTCCTTCTAATTCTGAAGTTGGATAGCCTTTTTCTGTCAGATGAACAGCAACACCAGACGCAATGTGACACTGTTGCCTGTAGCAGTATACTATTGTAGTTTTATCTTTTGATAGTTTGCTCATAAAATTTGATATTTCTGCTGCAGGTATTGAAATAGCATTTGGAATATGGCTTCTTTCGTAATCTTCTCCTTTTCTTGTATCAACAATAGTAATATTAGGATCATCAAGTATTTCTTTTAAAGTGACAGGTCCGATTGTAAATGCCATCTTGTCCTGAAAGAAAATAAGTCCTCTTTTTGTGTCGTTAGTGATATTTGAAGCAATAATTTCAGAATATTTTGTAAGCATAATGTTCTCCTTTTTCTTATTCGTGCACAGTTTAATTACTTTTTAAATTTGCAACTGAATAAAATAATTTAAAATTTTTTTTGTTTAATCCCCCATTCAGGAATAAATTGTTTTAAAAAATTTAATTAAAAATCAATATTTAGAAAAACTGTATAAGCCTTATAAAAATTGAAGTATCAAAAGATCAATTCTCAATATATTTATATTTTATGTGATTTGAAGGTTAAGGAATCAAATTTCTTTACAATTTCTGAAGTATAAGCTAACATATTTTTATTACTAAACTTAAGGAGGTATCATGAAAAAATCATTAATCGTAATTACATTAGTAGCTATAACAAGCATTTACAGTACAGAATGTTTTGCTTATGGTGCTTTTGATCAGCTACAGCAATCTGCCAGTGATGGTAATTCTGCTGCAAACTCTTATCGTAATGGATCATATGATTATGAAGGAGCAAGAAGGACTTCTGGTTCTAATTTTGACAATTCATCTGATTCTTCAACTGTGGACTTAAGAGGCGCAGGTGAACACCCAACTCCACAATTATTAAGAGGCCCTAACGACTAAAATACAATACAAATTATATAATAATATGGAGGTGCCATGAAAAAAATTATCATTCTTTTTATGTTACTGGTTGCATCAGCTAGTACAGAGTGCATGGCTAGAAGTGCCTGGGATCAAGCACAAGATGCAGACTACTATGGGAATCAAGCTGCGCATAGTTCATCAAGTGAAAGTGCACGAGCAAAGTCTGGTTGTGGTTTTGATTATGATTGTGGTTCATCATCTACAGTTGATTTAAGTCAATCTAAAACACGTACCCCTTCATTATTGAGAAATTCTGACGGTAGTAATCCTTATACACCAAAACGATATAGAAGTTTACATACAAATGCACCACCAATGCCATAAATTAATAATGGAGTTTAAGGTGGCATATAATTATATTTGATGATAAATAAACTAAGAGTTATGATATTGCATAACTCTTAGTTTTATACGTAATAAGTTAATTTTTTTAAGGGAAGAATGTATGTGGTGTAATGTAATTTTTATTGTGATTGTATTTACTATTGCATTTATAGGATTTACCGGTTATTCATTGGCTAAGGATAATGCAAATAATTTAGCGCCAGGTCAGCATTCACGGGTTGAACTTGCTGATAAACTTGGGCAATTACCTCCGAAAAATTTCTTGGAGGAACCTATGGGTGCTATGTGTTATGATACTGCTGTTCCATTAAACAGGACACAGTTTATATGTCCAATATGTGGAGAAATGACTGTATATCATTCCAGTTTTGGTGATAATATCGAAGAATTGCCCACATATCTGTTATTAGTACGTAAAATAACAAAAATAGATGTCAAATTAGATGATACTCAGTTCTGCAAAAAATGTAATCCAGGTATAAGTTCACCTCAATACTGTCTTTTGGTAAAATACGGCAAAAATGAAGAAGCTCATAAAACCTGCGGTATTACAGACGAAGATATAAATTTGCTTTATGAATTTTCAGAAGGAAGTAAGGACCATATCACCTCATATACTAGAGATAAACGGCCTATGACTGAATATAAAAAACGACTTGAAGAACTACTTGGAACAAAAATTAAAATTTAGTATAGTTATTTAAAGGAAGACAATATATATGTGGCACAACATAATTTTTATTTTAATTGTGGTTATTATTGCTTTTGTTGGATTTACAAATTATTCATTAGCAAAAGATAATAATGCGAATTCAGCACTTGAACAGCTTTCAAAGTCTGCACTTGTTAATAAACTTGAACAATTGCCGGACGAATCTACAATTAAGGATTATCCACCAGGTGCTATGTGTTACAGGGTAGCCGCTCCACCGGAAAGAGTTGAATATATTTGTCCTGTATGCGGAGAAATGACTTTATATCCCATATATTATGCAGATATAGACAAAATACCGTATTATCGAACACTTGTTAAAAAAATTACTAAAATAAATGTCACTCTTGATGAATCTCCACTCTGTAAAAAATGCAGTCCGAATATAAAGTCTCGTGAACTATGTCTTATTGTAAAATACGATAAAAATGCGCAACCTCATAAAACATGCGATATTACAGATGAAGATATTAATTTACTTTATGAATATTCAGAAGGAATTAAAGAGCATCGTACCTCGTATGGTAAAGAACCGTTAAATAATTATAAAGGTCGTTTAGAAGAATTGTTTGGAGTTTCAATAATAGATTTGGGTAAATAATATGTATTCAAAACTGGCACCATCATTTCTGCCTGCAACGTGCGTATTGGAAATGACTTACAAATGCAATCACAAATGCATTTTTTGTTCCTGTCCCTGGGAGGCAGACAATAATTACAAAAAAAGAAAAGAGCTTTCTCTTCAGGAATGGAAAGACTGTATAAAATTGCTGACGGAAAATGGAGTCTGTAGTTTAGCTTTTACAGGCGGAGAAGCTATATTAAATAAAGATCTCAAGAAAATAATTGAATTTGCCGGTTCTTGTATATCTGAGTACATTGAAACAAAAGGTGATAGTCTGGTTTCAGAAAAAAAACCTCCCAGTTTATATCTTATTTCTAATGGTACACTTTTAAATGATAAAATGTTATCTTTTTGTAAAACAAATAATGTTCATTTAAGTATGAGCCTTCCGGGCCTATCCACTTATAAATTTCACACACAGACGGGTAACTATCAGACTATTCTCAAAAACTTCAAAAAAGCAAAGGAATTGGGAATTAAGACGACAGTAAATATAACTGTAACAAAGAAAAATTTGTTTGAATTATATGAAACCATTTCTGCAGCATTATTAGCCGGGGCGGATACACTTCTGCTTAACAGATTTCTTCCCGGAGGACGGGGGCTTAAGCATACAGAATTTCTACTTTCAAAAGAGGAAATAACTGAAATGCTTGATACAGCCGAAGAAGTGTTAAAAACTGCTAACAGATCAGGCAGTGTTGGAACGGAATTACCTAAATGTATTGTAGATACAAGTAAATATTCGAATTTAAAGGTATCAACCAAATGTTCTGCCGCAATAAATTTCTTTGTTATCAGCCCTTCAGGATATATCAGAACCTGCAATCATTCACCGGTTGAACTTTGCCATTTTTCAGAATACGAATCACTTAAATCCAACGAATACTGGAAAAGATTCACACAGAAAGACTATATTCCTACGTCCTGCAATGATTGTACTATGTTATGTGAATGTGACTGCGGATGCAGAGAAGCAGCTCATGTATTTTTAGGTAATCTGGATTCTCAGGATCCGGTATTTATCTAAAACTATCAGATTATGTTAGAGTTAATTATCCTTAAATTAAAAATATACAAACCTTTTGGAGAGGAAATGATTAGGCAGATTTACAGATTTTTATCAATAGTTTTAATATCAAACCTTGTTTTTAGTGCAGCAGCTTTTGGTAAATCAGGCAGCAATACTGATAGCATTATCGCTACTGAGTCCAATGATACATTTAATGAGCAGGAAAACATCAATAATCAGAAGTTTATTAAAAAAAATCCCGATCTTGAGAAGATGCCTCCTTATATCAAAGATTCTGGTAGATTTACTACAATATACGGGGTCATGAATACAAACGATTTCTTCAATTCATATCCTAAACCCAAAAAAACTCGATATCCTTCAATCAAGGAGAAAAAAAAGTAAGGAAATATAATAAGTTAAATAATATTATTATATTGTTAATGAATTATGTATGTTAGAATTAATTAGCTGGAAATTAACTATATGTAAGAGGTTTTATAAGAAAATGATTAAACAAATTTACAGATTTTTATCAATATTATTGATTTCAAATCTTCTTTTTAGTCAGGCAGTTTCAAGTAAAACTCAGAAGAATACAGATAAGACTAAGACTTCTACGTGTACTTGTCAGGTTAAACACAAAAAATCTTTTGTTCAAAGATTTTTTGGCTGTAAAAAAACCGAGGAAATTAAAACTGACAATACTCAAACCACTAATGATCAGAAACCAGTTATTCAAAAACCTGATTACAATGATCAGCAATATGTTACCAAGTATGGCGTGTATTTTAATGACGATATTTATAATACATATCCACAAGTAAAGCCTGATACTAAAAAAAATTAAGAGAATTTAAATGTTCAAAAAAAAAGTGCTGCATAATGTAGTCTGGGAAATTACATTAAAATGTAATGCACGTTGTTTGCATTGCGGGTCTTCAGCAGGAGAATCCAGAGAAGATGAATTAAGTCACGAAGAAGCTATTAATGTTTGTGATCAGCTTGCTGAAGCAGGCTGTAGAAATGTAAATTTAATTGGCGGAGAATTATTTCTGAGGCCTGACTGGAAGAAAATCATACAAAGACTCATTGAAAAAAATATCGAAGTTTCTATAATTACTAATGGGATAGCTTTAACAGCTGATAAAATAGATTTTCTGGCAGATATAAAGATTCAAACTCTTGGAATAAGTCTGGATGGAGGAAGCCCTGAGACTAATGACCATATAAGGCAGACGCCTGGATTATTCAATAAAATTTTTAATACAATGGAATATGTTCAGCAAAAAAAACTGAATGCCGTTGCTATAACTACCTTGAATAAATTAAATATTCTTGAGTTGCCATTATTTAGAGAAAAATTAATTAATTCGCCTTTTAAAGCCTGGCAAATCCAGCTTGCATCACCCCATGGCAGAATGAAGAATGATTTATTTCTTGATTTATTTGAATACTATATATCAGGTCTTTTCTTCGCTCAATCCAGAATAACTGTTCCTATGAAACAACTGGCGATTATATGCCTTCATGATTTTGGATATTATTCAAAGGTAATTCCGAGACATACGTCATATTCTAAATGGACAGGATGCTCTGCAGGAAAACATGTACTTGGTATTAAAAGTGATGGTAAAGTCCAAGGCTGTTTGTCTATTTATAATGATGAATTTAATGAAGGTGACCTGAGACAGCAATCTTTAAGTGATATATGGAATTCTAAAACCCTTTGCAAGTGGAATAAAAGAATAAATAGGTTTTTATCATTAAAAGAATTTTGTAAAAAATGCGAATTTGGACTGGTTTGTCTTGGTGGATGTTCTGATATTGCTTATTCTTTGAGCCAAAATGTTGGAGAAAATCCTCAATGCTACCACGCAATTGAATATTACTGGAAAAAAGCTTCTCCCCGGAATAAATTTGAAGAAATATTTAGGGAAATAACTCAGGGGCATATGGATAAATCAGGAATTCTTTATCTTAAATCAGGAGAAATTCTTTCTAAAGAACTTCTTGAAAATTCGGATATATCTGATGATCGAATTAATCTTCTGAAATTAATTGCGATTGTTTAATGTATAACGATTTAGTAACCTGAATTGCCTACAGAAGATCTATTTGGTACTGGTGGTAAGTTATTTTGATCCATTCTTATTGGTGTTGGAACTGGTGCAGAAGTTTGGTTTTCAGGCATAGTTGGATAAATATTCATATTTTCTTGCTGTTCATGGTAAATGGAATCAGTTTCATTGTTACTATTTCCCTGAGTAGCAGGTTCTTCCATATCTTCAGTCGGTTGCTCTTCCTGTTTAGTTTTATCCTGAGTTTTATATTGATCCTCAATTACTATTTCAGGATATGAAAATTCACTGGCGGGCTTGTTTGACAAAGCTACTCTCATGTAATTTGCCCAAATTGATGCCGGAATAGATCCACCTGTAAGTTTTTTTGTTGGAGTATTGTTGTCATTGCCAACCCATATACCTGTTACAATTTCAGGAGTGAATCCTATAAACCATGCATCTCTGTAACTATCTGTTGTTCCAGTCTTACCTGCTACAGGTCGACCTATATTTGCGGCTCTGCCAGTTCCAATCTTTACTACGGATTTTAGCATTTCAACCATATAAGATACTGTTCTTGTATCCAGAACTTTTTTAAAATTATTGGAATTTGTCTGATAAATAATTCTTCCATTTGAATTTTCGATTTTTTCTATTGCATATGGTTCTACTTTAACACCGCCATTTGCCAGTACTCCATAGGCACTTGTTAGCTCAATAAGCTTAACTCCGCTGGATCCGAGAGCAATAGTTGGATCATCGGCAATATAAGTTGTTATTCCAAGTCTTCTTGCCATGCTAATTGTATCTTCTACTCCCACTTGCATAATGAGTTTAACGGCTGAAGCATTTGATGAAAAAGCTAATGCTTTGTAAAGAGGCATTTTACCTCTGTATTTGTTACCATAGTTATGAGGACTCCAATTACCGATTGTAATCGGAGTATCTTCTATTATAGACTGTGGATTTAAACCTCTTTCCATTGCTGTTGTATAAACAAACATTTTAAATGCTGAACCAGGTTGTCTTATTGCTTGACATACCCTGTCAAATTGACTTAAACCAAAGT
>JAQVCB010000101.1 GCA_028689995.1 Candidatus Gastranaerophilales bacterium | reverse complement strand
ATTGCCGTTGTTATGTCCATATCTGCGAATTCTTTTGCCAGCTCATTGTATAAATAAGTAGCTGTATCAGCAAAAGCAGTAAATATAAGAACTTTTTTGTTATCCTGATTATAAGGAGTTGTTATTACTTTGGTTTTGACAACATCAAGTAGCACGTGGAGTTTATTGTCTCGTTTATTGTTTAGGACTTCTTCAACCTCTGAATAAATTTCATCAAGGACTAGTTTGTCGTAATATAATTCCGTTAAAAAATCTTCTTTATTAATATGTTTAACTTTAATTTCATATTTATAATCAAGAGTCAAGTCATTTTCTTCAAGGTTTTCCTCGTTCGCTTCAAGTTCATCCGCACCTTTTTCTAAAAGATTTATATAGTTATTAATACGCTCTCGAAGTCTTCTGATTGTTTCACCAAAAGCAAACACAGAACTGTCTAATCTTTTAAAAAGATTAAATCTTTGCATCTTAGCCGTTAAAAATTCACGATCTTCATGACTAAAAATAATTTTATTATTATATTTAGTTTGGTATTTTTCTCTATAGTAAGCCTTATATTTGGGTTTTATGTGTTTCATCGGCATATAAACTGCAAGAATAAGTTCTTCCAGTTTAATATTTGTTTCTTTGAAGTTTAAAAGACTAAGTTTCGAATCTATATGAGGTGTATAGGTATCTGGTTTTAATTTATTTGGAAATTTTCCTACTTTGTCTGTACCATAATAATTTGTGATATGTTTCCTACTTCTTGAAATAGTCATCATTTCAAGTAATTTGTAAAAATCTGAAGGCAGGCTATCTAATAGTTGCTCTTTAGATTTATTATGTAACTTTTCCCAGTTATTTATTGAAGCAGAAGTTTTTCTTAAAAGATTGCTTATACTAGGAATTCCCTGAACATCAAACGCAAAATCTCTATCCGACGTTATAATACTGATTTGATTTTTAAGGTCATTAAGAGAGTTATTTACAGGAGTTGCTGAAAGCAATAATACTTTTGTATTCTGGTTTTTCTTGATAACTTCTTCTAAAAGTCTTTGATATCTAGTCAGCCCGAGGTCTTTCTCAGTTCTATTTCTAAAATTATGAGATTCATCAATAACCAATAAATCGAATTTACTCCAATCAAATCGAGATAAATCCATTCCGCTTATTGAGTTGCCTTTATATCGAGATAAGTCAGTATGAAACATTATTTTGTAATTAAATACTTCATCGAGAATACTATCTTTATAAGCACCCTTAAAAGAATTCCAGTTGTCATAAAGTTTAGCAGGGGTTAATACCAAAACATTATCCTGTCTTAACTCAAAATATTTAATAACTGCAAGTGCTTCGAATGTTTTTCCAAGACCTACACTATCAGCAATAATACAGCCATTGTATTTGTTAATTTTCTGTATAGCAGATAATACAGCATCTTTTTGGAAGTCATATAATATATCCCAAATTTTTGTCTTTTTAAAATTAGTATTATCCAGTTCAAATCTCTCAACTCCATAGTCTAATTGGCTTCCAAAAAGCTCATTAAGCGTAAAGTAATATAAAAATTCTGGTGAATGTTCTTTGTACAGATATTCTAACCCTTTTAAAAGTTGTGACTTGAAGTCCTCGGTGTATTCATTACTACTCCAAACTCGCTGAAATGTTTCAGTAGCCTTAGTAATTTGGGTTTTGTCCATTGTGCTGTTAATAACAGTATCAAAGTTTATGCTGTTTACTTTTGTTTTAACCGCTTTAGGAGAACGTTCAAGTGATGACGATCCCTGTATCATAAATTCATCATCTACTATTAGAATATTTCCTTTTATTTGGCAAGTCATTGTTGTTTTTTTGACGTTTACATTCTTTGAAATAAAATCATACATTGATTTTGCTTTTTCAAAGTATTGAAGTTTATTTTTTTCAGTAATATCGTAAGCATTAAAAAGAGTATCATTTGGATTGATTTCAAATTCTCTTACTACTTCATCATTCTGAGGAATAAACCTTGTATCTCTAATGATAAAATTGATTTCTTTAACATTTTTAAGATTCTTTTCTAATAGTGAAAATACAGCTAAAGTTAATTTGTCATTAACAATATTCACAACACAGTTTTTACTGTTTTGCAGAATTTCATTAAATTTATTAATGAGTTGTTCGTTAGAATTCATAAATAATAGCTTCTTCTCATACCCAATTTTAAACTTAATATTTTTTATCCCTAACTTAACATAAATCTATGTCAAATATGGACATCAAACAATGATTCGTATTAAAATCTTTGCAACTATCTTAACATGAGAATTTACAAATGAGATACGAACGAGTTGAAGATATTTTAAAACTGGCACTTCTGATGCAGGCAAGTTATAAAGGTTTGTCACTTAATGATATTCATGAGCATTTTGAAGTTTCTAGACGCACAGCCGAAAGAATGCGTGATGCTGTTATGCGTTTATTTCCTCAGATAGATGAAGTTGAAACAAATTCTAAAATTAAACGTTGGACATTGAGAAATCATTCTTTAGCTCCTATGGTTTCATTTACGCCCGAAGAACTTGCAGAGCTCGAAAATACCAAGAAAAAACTAAAAGTTGACGGTTTAAAAAATAAAGCAGAAACAATTGAAGAAATTATTGCCAAAGTAAAAGTCTTAAATAAAAATGAAATGTCTAAAATAGAACCAGACCTTGAAGCTTTACTTGAGGCAGAAGGATATGCAATAAGGCAGTATCCAAGATTTAAAATAGATAAGGAAGTGTTAAGTCAAATTAGAGAAGCCTTAAAAGCTTTTAAAATTCTTGAGATTAAATATGAAAAAGCAAACAAAGAGCTTCAAAAATGCCAAGTCCATCCATATGGATTTATTTATGGGGAAAAACATTTTCTTGTTGCATATAATCCAGAGAGACATGGGATTAGACTTTATAACCTGTCAAAAATTAAAAACATAAAAACAATTGATGAATATTTTGAAAGAGATGAAAACTTTAATTTGAGTGATTATTCCCAAAATTCATTCGGAGTTTATCAAGAAGATCCTTTCAATGTTGTCCTTCAATTTGATAAGTCAGTTGCAGAAGATGTAAAAAACTTTCATTTTCATCCAACTCAGAAAATTAAAGAACAGAAAGATGGCAGTGTAAGAGTGGATTTTACAGCAGGTGGAAGTCTTGCGATGTGCTGGCATTTATTTAAGTGGGGTAAACTTGTTAAAATAATTAAGCCTGCTGGCCTTAAAAAGATGTATAAAACCCTTTTAAAGGAAGCTGAAGAAGGGTTAACGATCAAATAAAAATAAGGCAAATGTTCCTATTATAAAGAATAAAGCAGATAAACCTGCACTAAAGGTTAATATAGGGCAGGGCAGTCCTTGCAAAAAAGGAATGAATCCTTTTATTGCTTTTAAAGTCAAATATACAAGACAAGTGAAAGTAGAAAATATTACTACTGACGTTAGTAGAGAAAAAATACATCCTTTTAATCTTGATTTCATAAGCATCCTTTTCGATTAATTTAAAACACGCATTAAAGTTTGTATTAACAAAATATCAAACATCTATGCCAAAATCGGACACATTAAATTTGTATATGTCCGGTTTTGACGTGCACTTGTAGTAATTTAGTTTTATGGAGATATTAAAAGGATTTATAAAACTATGAATGCCAATCAAAAAGTTAAATCTATCTATAAAATTGATGAATTTAATACAGAAACTGCTGTTCTTAATCTTCTATTATGGAACCAAAAGCTGATCCCCAGTTTTTCAAAAGATATAAAACATGAATATTTTAGGAATTTAAAAAATAGAGTTATATTCAATAAAATAATTACTCTTCATAAAAGAAAAATTAAATTTAACTTTTTGAGTTTGTCTATGTATTTCGAACCTTGGCAAAACTGGGTTGTAAGTTACATTTATGAACTGGCAAATTATGAATACCCTAAAAATGAAATAGAAATTTACAAAGCAAGATTAATTAATATGTTTTTTATATAATTATTTCAAATGCGGCGTGAAGGGAGTGGTGATGATCGATTATTCATCTGAGTATGTTGTTAAGGAATTTCACTTATCAGATACCAAAAACGGCAATAAAATGGGTAAGCTTCAGCTTGAAGATGTTAAAAGCAAAGAAGTTTTAAACTGTGTTTTATGGCAAGAATTCATTGATAATATGGATCCAAAAACATTAAGAACAGGGAATACTGTTAGAATAGTCACAGGTGAGTATAAAGAGCAATTTAAAAATGTAAATATCCGAGAATTAGAACTTCTTGAAGAAGCTCCTATCGGTCTTGAAAAAGAAGATAGAGAAAAACTTTTTAATAATATACTCGAAGTCGTCAACAGATTTAAGGATCAAAGCCTTAAAGAAGCTATATCAAAAATTATTTTTGAAAACATAGAACTATTTAAAATTTCTCCTGCCGCTAAATCAATGCACCATAATTATGTTGGCGGATTAATGCAGCATGTATTTGAATGCATTGAATTTGCACAAGCAATATTCCCAAAATTCAGACAAGAAATTGATCACGACACTATACTTGCGGCTTGCATAATGCACGATATAGGTAAAATATTTGAATACAAAATTGATCTTGAATCAGGCGTTATTGAGTATAATGAGGAATTTAAGAAAGATTGGATTTCGCATACTCAATACAGCTTTAGCTGGGCAATGAATAATGGATTTAAACAACTGGCTAGAATAATTGCCGCCCATCACGGACGTACCGACTGGGAAGCCATTATTGATTTAAACCAGAGGGATTTAGAACCAGAACTTTATTTGATGCATCATATTGATGATTTATCAGCAAAGTTTGGGATGGTTGGAGTTACTGATTTAAATGCAGTAAAGGTTTAGAAAATGGCAAAAATTGTTTTAATTTCTTGTGTAAGTAAAAAATTATCCTATAAAGCTAAAGCCAAATATTTTTATATAAGTTCTTTATTTAAATATAATCTCAAGTATGCCCAAAAATTAAGCGCGGATAAGATTTTTATTCTTTCTGCAAAATACGGTTTATTAAATTTAGAGCAAGAAATTGAACCATACAATGAAACTTTAAATGATAAATCTGCATCTGCAGTTAAAGAATGGGCCGGAAATGTAATTAATAAGCTAAAAGAAGAAATTGATATTGATAATGACAATGTAATTTTTCTTGCAGGAGAAAAATATCGTAAGTATCTTTTACCCAAAATTAAAAATTATGAAATACCTCTTGAAGGATTGCCCATTGGAAAACAATTGCAATCTTTAAAGGAATCTACGAAATGAGTATATGTGATGAATTACATGAGTTTTTAAATACTTTACATCGTTTCGGTTTTTCGTTTAATGAAAAGCAAATTCCATTAAATGGTATATATATTTTATTTGAAAAAGGTGAGATTAGTCATAATTCTGACAGAATAGTAAGAATAGGAACTCATACAGGTATTAATCAGTTAATAGCTCGTCTAAAACAGCATTATATAAATGAAAATAAAGATAGAAGTATTTTTAGAAAAAATATAGGAAGATGTATTCTTAATAAATGCAATGATCCATATTTACAAACATGGAATATTGACTTTACACCAAAAGAAACAAGAGTAAAATTCAAACACCTTATTGATGTTAATTATCAGAAAAGTATTGAAAGACAAATAAGCAGTCACATTCGAGAAAATTTTACTTTTTGTATTTTGCCTATAGATAACAAAGAACAAAGGTTAGACCTTGAATCTAAAATTATTTCTACAGTTTCAAATTGCTCAGAGTGCAAGCCATCTCAGAGTTGGTTTGGATTATATTCTCCAAAAGATAAAATTAGATCAAGCGGGCTCTGGCTTGTAAATAAATTGGATTCTACTCAACTCTGTAAAGCAGACTTGGAACATATTAAATCTATTGTTGATAGTTCAAATGGAGTACCAAAATGCTTCAATTGATTAAAGGACATGCAGGCAGTGGAAAAACACAAAAATTGCTAGAGGATGTCTATTCTTTATTAAATATTGATACTGCAAGTTCTTATCAGATTTTAATATTAACTCTTACTCCTAGCGAAAAATTAGAATTAACAAAGCTCAATCAAAATAAAGAGGAGTCAAAACATTTAAATATATGGTCAGTGGATGACCTTTTAAATTATATACTGAAAAAATCCCCTTCTCATTTTGAAAATCAAACTCTATCAGATTCTCTTGCCATTAACATCATTGGATCGATATGCAAAAGCGAATTTATCCAAAATACAGCTCTTAACAATCTTACTAAGTCAAATTCCTTTTTCAGAGAGTTATATAACCTATTTGGCTTATTTAAAAATAATGAAATAAGCTATGAAGATTTAACCGGTGTTATTGATGAAACAGAAATAACTGATACAGATAAGATCAGGCTTCGCATAATAGCAAGCGTGTTTAAAAGATACAATGAAATACTAAAATGCTTTAATTATGTTGATTATAGAGATGCTGTTTTATATGCAATAAAAGCCCTTGAAGAAAATGAAATTCTTTTACATACCGTTAAATCAAAATTTAGCCATATTTTTATTGACGGTTTTGAAGATATAACGTATTTACAGTTTAAGTTAATAAAATTAATAGCCGATCCTGATAATTTATACATTTATGGGGATGAATATTCAAGAATTCAAGAGTTCAGAGGAGCATGGAGAGATAGTTTAATTCTGAATTCATTAAAAGAACATTTTGATAATATTGAAATTACAAACCTTGACGCATCACAAAGAAACCCGGAGATTATACAAAGAGCGCTTTATCTAGTTAAAAAATATAATTCTGAAGAATCTAATTGCGAGTTTAGAGAATCTGAAAGTATTAACTATATTCAATTTGAAGATGTTCAAGCTGAGATATCGCATATCGCAGAAGAAATTTCAGATAAAGTTAAAAATAAAAACTGCAGTTTCTCAGATTTTGCAATTTTAATAAGAGATTTTGAATCAAAACAAAAATTTATCGACTTTTTTAAAACATACGGAATTCCTATAAACAGTGAGCTTTATAACGAAGAATATCAGAACTTTAGATTAAAACTTACCAGATATTTAAGTATCTGCAATATTTGCGAAAAGCTTGGAATTAAAGAGTTTTCAAAACAAGGTTTTTCTAATATTCGTTTAAACTCAAAAGCTGAGCTTGAAATACAATTCGAAGAACTAAATCTCTATATCGAAAATATACTCTCTGATACTTTAGAGGATCATTACTTAAAAGACCGCTTTATAACTATTCAGGAAGAATATAACAAGCCATCGCTGATTAATGTTATCTATGAAAACGTCGGTATCTTAAAAGAAGAAGATAAAGAAAAAATTTTAGCAGAGTTTTCGGATTTATCAGATATTTATAAGCTTTATAGAGAAAATAAATTTGTTGAATTAACTGTATTTATTGCAAGAAAACAAAAAGAAATCTTAAACAACCCTGAATTCAATGCTATTCTAGGAAAGCTTTTATCAAAAATTAATGCAATGACTGATTTGTATTCAACAGTAATAAAAGACAGACCAGACTTTAATACCCTAAATGAACTTATTAACCTGTCAGTTGAAGAACAATCAGCTATCAAAGACTCTGTAAACCTTTTAACTTTTTTTAAAACAGCAGGGTTAGAATTTAAATACGTTTATATTCCTTGCCTTACGGAAAATAATTTCCCGAAGAAAGCAAAATCCACCTATTTTATTTCACCTGACGCAAATGAAAAGGTTTCAGCTTCTCTTAAGCAAATAAACAGCAATTTTAGAAATCTTATAGAACTGGATGAAGAGAGTATTGAAGAAGAAGCAAGACTATTTTATCTTGGAATGACAAGAGCCAAAGATAAATTGCTTATTTCAACCCATAAATATGAAGATAAAAAGCAAGTACAGCCGTCTATTTTCTTTCAGGTGCTTGTAGACGTTGATAATGCCAATTACAAAGAAGCAGAGACAAAACAGTCAGAAACCACTGATAATTATGATTTGAACCAACACCCAAGTGAAGAAATTATAAAATCAAAAGTTATTGCTGAAAATGAGGTTTTAAAACTCAATCCCTCTGCCATTGGCACGTTTTTAAAATGTCCTAGATTGTATTATTATGAAAATCTTTTAAATTTAAAGAAAAAGAGTAATTTTGCTGCAAATTATGGAAATATTGTTCATTACATAATGGAAGTATTTAATACTACTTGCCTTGATAAATACTCCAAAGAAAGTTTACTAAACCTTGCAGATATTTTATTTGACGCAAAAAACAATTCTGGTATTGCTATAAAGGTTGGCTTTAAAGAGAAAAATTTAGAATTAATCATTGCCACTGATGACTTAAACCTTGCAGAAATGAAAGAGAATTTCAGCGATGCGGTTGATAATTTGGAATTAAATAATTTCTTTAATGAAGTGCCGGAGAAAATAATTACAGAGCAAGGCTTTGCATTTCAGCTTGATGATCTTCCAAACGTTTTGTTTGACGGCAGGATTGATGCTTTGTATAAGTATAATGACATATATTGCGTATTTGACTATAAGACAGGAAAAGATAAGAAGAAAAAGCTTAGTTATTATTTGAGCGATTATGGACTTAATTTTCAAGGTGATTATAGGCAATATGCTGGCGTCTTTAGTGAAAAACTTATAAATGAATACGAATATCAAATTCCGCTTTATTATTTAGCTTGTCAGAATGCACCTGAGCTTGAAGCATTTAAAGGTAAAGTTGAGGCTTTAGGCTTGAAATATATTAGACCAACATCTAAAGATGACGGATATAAAGAAGATTTAATAGCATCAAGTGAAATTGAAGAAAAAAAAGAAAAACTTGTTCAAAATCTTAAA
>JAQVCB010000100.1 GCA_028689995.1 Candidatus Gastranaerophilales bacterium | reverse complement strand
CATATTGTACTCCTTATTTACTATTAAAGCACAACATAATTAATGTTTATTAGTAATTTGCTATGTCTATATTTGTAATAAGTATTTTGGTAATAACAAATTGCTATTATGCCTTAGATTTTTGAAATTTTTTTAAAATTATACTCAATAAAGGATTTTTTACAAATTTTAGATTAGTATTATTATTAAGCATACAAAAGACTAACAACATAAATAAAAGCTGTATGCTATCAAATAATGAATAATTCTGTGATCTAAACGCCAAATGATAATTAAAATAACCTGCTAGGGGATTTATAATTCAGTTAAGAAATGTATCAATATATAATTGTATTAATGATTGAATAAATTCAGAAATTCTTGTTTACAGGTCATTTGTTACATATGAATTGTATGTAATTTTAGAAGCATCGATAATGAATTGCTTTGCTGCATATGAATTCCAGGGTCTTTTTGCCATTACTACCATTATATATTTTCTGCCGTCAGGTAAGATTATAATACCTGCATCTCCTAACATTCTGCCAATATCGCCTGTTTTATGAATAAATTGAGCATTATCAGGGAGTCCTGCCTGAATTAGAAATCTATTTTTGACATTGCTCATAATTTCAATAATTTTTGCCCTGCTTTGAAGGCTAAGAAAATCAGGATTATCAATATTATAGAGCAATTTTCCAAAATCACGGGGAGTTGCAACGTTAGTTCCTTCTAAATCGGGGAGCCAGCTTGACATATGAGTTGAACTAAAGCCCCAGAATTTAACAGCTCTGTTAAAACTGTTAACACCTCCTATAATTGAAAGAAGCATATTAGTTGCAGTATTATCACTTTCCTGTATCATCTTTTGAGCCAGGTTAAGAACCTGTAAATGTGTTCCTATTGGCTTATATTGTAGTAGTCCGGAACCTTCTGTGATGTAATAATCTGTTAAACTCATTTTATCATTCAGATTAACAAGTCCTTCATCAATTCTTCTGAATAATTGAAATAAAATAGGAATTTTAATCATACTTGCGGTAGGAAATTCTTTATCAGCATTGATAGTAACATATCTGCCTGTATAAAAATCATATATAAAGATTCCGGGTTCTATTTGGAGATTTTTAGCTGCTAAATTTTTAAGTCTGGATGTCAACTTTGTCATTGCGTCTGTTAAAACAGGTGCCTTAATTATTTGATTTGAAAAATTTACCTCTCCAAGTAAATTGTTTCCCAGAAAGTAGTCATTTGTCAGATATTTTTCAGAACTTTTTAAAAATGAAATGTCATTAGGAAAGCTTATAGATGTATTTCTAGCTTTATTTAAAATCAAGAAATCATAAGTACCAAAAAATGAATTTGATAATATAAAACTTAGGATTAAAAAAATTAAAACATAAAATCTAAATTTAACCATTCTATTCTTCTGAAAGGCTTTTCTAGTAAGTTTTCTTTTATTGTAACCTTTAAGATTTGTATAAGTATATTCCCTGCTAATGTTATTTTTTTTTGGATAGGACAATATCCTTCACTCCCTAAAATTAGAACATTTTTAATAATACATTATGAAGCATCGTTAAAGGAAGCCTTAAATCCTTCTTACATAGTTATATAATATTGTAGCATATGTTTATAGAGTATGAATTCTTTAAATAACAGTATAATGAAGTACAAAAAATAAACAATCAATATATTACGGTATATGATTGAATTATTTCAAATATTTAATCTGTATAATATTTAAAATATTTATACATTTCTTAAAATACTGAAATTTCTATCTTTTTTTATTTTTAAAGTTTATTATTCAAAATACACTATTGATTTGATCAAATTTAATAATTTTTTCTTAAAATATAAATATAGGAGTTTAATATGAAAAAAATTAGTTTAGCTATTATATTCACAATATTATTTTTATCAGTTTTTTCTGATGCAGCAAATGCGGATAGTATTGTACTTCCTAATGGTACATTAACCGGCAAAATTAATTATGTTCTCACGGGGCTGGTTGAAATACAAACCGCAGAAGGATTGAAGACTATAAATAGAAGTAATTCCGATGAGAATCATAAAGATATTGTGTTGGTTGGCTTTTTTAATAAGAAGAAAATTACTGGAAATGTTTTTTATCTTGATACAAGTGCGATTGAAATAGCTACATCCTCTGGGAACTTAAAAATAAACAGATTAAAAGTAAGAGATATTATTCTTTATAAATAATTTTTATATTTGAAAAATTCAAATAATAAAAAAGTGTATTTTTAAATAAAATTTGTTAAAATTAATTTAGTAATTTAGAAGAGTGAGAATTTTAGAATGGCGAATATAGTAATTTACAATAAAGATGGTGTATCAACAATTGCATCCCAGCTGAAAAACAATGCAGAATATTCAGTTGAGACCTTAAGTAATGATTTAATTAAGGAAGCTGAAGGTCTTAATCCTGATCTTATAATTCTGGAAAATAATTCTGATGTTACAAAGGATATTCTTGTCAGAACTAAAATCCCTGCACCTCTTCTTATTGTTAGTGATCATATCTTTACTGATGTTACAGTCAGGGCAGAAGCTTATGATTATGTATTAACTCCCGTTAAAAATGATGAACTGGATGTCAGAGTTGCTAATATGCTTAAAATTAGGCAGCTAAAGAATGAAATTAATCGCGTTTCTACTACTGATGAATTAACGGGTTTATACAATAGAACATATCTTCATCCCAGACTAGAAGAAGAAATTTCGAGAGCAAAACGTTACAGACATTCTATTTCCTGTATGTTGCTTGATATAGATTTCTTTAAAGTCGTTAATGATATGTATGGTTATGACTGGGGTGATGTTTTGCTCAAGAGAATTACTGAAATTCTCAAACATCATGTCAGAAAAGAAGATATACTAACCAGATATGGAGATGAAGAATTTTTGGTTATATTGCCAAATACAGACGAAGATAATGCTTATGTATTTGCAGAAAGATTAAGAAGAGACATTGAAAGAATGGAATTTGTTCCTGATGGCGAAGAAGAAAGACATATAATTACCATTAGCGGTGGTATTTCAAGCTATCCTTTCTCTGTTGAAGTAGAAGATGCTACTCAAACTTTAATCAGGTATGCTGAACATGCACTTTATAATGCTAAAAAGCGTGGTAAAAACAAAATTATTCAATTCTCTCAAATTAATTTCGAAATGTAATCTGTTTATAAAAAAAAGATAAATATATACTTAAAGAGCTGGTTAAGTAACCAACTCTTTAGTTTAATGTTTTTCACGTTAAGTGTCAAAAAAACGAAAACTAAACGTTTTCGCTTTTTCACTTTTGATAGGGTCGTGTAGATGAATAGAAATAAGAGCTATTTAAATATTCATCAACACTCTCTATTAATGATGTTTTCTTAAATTTTTATTGGATAGTTCAATCATAACAGGGATTCCAACAAACATAATAAAAGCAACCAATCCCACATAACATACTTGTGTTAATGATTCTAACATTTCTTTTCTCCTTTATAAATATTAAATATCAATTCCCGGATAAGACGTTCTTGCATTATTGGCTGTATTGTCACATATAAAGCAAAGAACTTTTTCAATTTCGTTTTTGATTTTTGTTTCTTTGTTTTTTACGTCGATTAATATTTTATCTGTGAATGTTTCGTCAAGTTCGTGTCTTTTCAAAAAGTTAATTCTGTCAAATCCTAATTTTCCAAAATCAAATTTACTCATTTTCCTAACCCTTTCTTATATAAATGACTTCAATGTTTAAACTTTAAGTAACCCATATTTTAGATATCGTCCATATGGAGGATAAACTTTATATTTTTTACTTAAATGTTTACATAACTTATAAATAGTCGTTACTACGTCAGTAGTAACGACTATTTATAATATTGAGATATTTTTAAAAGTTAATCCAGAGAAATTGCAACTTTACCTGATCTAACCAGTTCTTTAATGCCCAGAGGTTTAAGTAATTCTACAAATGATTTTATTGATTTTTCATCACCCATAACTTCAAAAGTGCAATATTTTTTTGTAAAATCAATAATTTTAGCGTTGAACATATTAGCAATATTCAAAATTTCTGATCGGTCTACTTTTGCTGAAATTTTAATTAAGACAAGTTCTCTTTCGGTTATATTTGTTCCGGTGACATCAACGACTTTGATAACGTTTATCAGTCTATTTAATTGCTTGCAAATTTGTTCAATGATTTTATCGTCACCTGTTGTTATAATCGTTACTTTTGAAAAATCTGTATCTATTGTAGGGGCAACAGTTAAACTTTCTATATTAAATCCCCTGCCGCTAAACAATCCTGATATTTTCGTCAAAACACCTGATTCATTTTGTACTAAAACTGATAATGTATGGCGCATATTAAACACCTCCCGGATTATTTAGTAGTATTTTATTCAAAGGATCTCCAGAAAGAACCCATGGGTAAACAAGTTCTTCCGGTTGAACTATAAAGTCAATTATAACCGGACCATCAATATCAAAAGCTTTTTGCATTGCAGGAATAATATCTTCTTCTTTGGTAACTCTAATTCCGGCTGCTCCGTAAGCTTCTGCCAGTTTTACGAAGTCAGGACCAGTTATTAAGCATTGAGAATAATTTTTATCAAAGAGAACTTCCTGAAGTTGCCTTATCATTCCAAGGTGACCATTATTAATTATACAGATTTTAACCGGAACTTTATAATTAACACAAGTTGCAAGTTCCTGAATGTTCATCTGGAAACTTCCATCACCTGAAATATCTATAACTAATCTTTCGGGAAAAGCAATTTGTGCTCCCATAGCAGCAGGGAATCCAAATCCCATAGTACCGAGTCCGCCTGATGTGACAAATCTTCTTGGTTCGTTAAATTTGCATAAATTGGCTGCCCACATCTGATGCTGACCTACCTCTGTTGTCACAATGGCATCTTTGCCTTTCAATGACTCAAATATTCCTTCAATAACTGTTGGTGGGATCAATTTCCCATCCTGAATATTCCATTTGGGTTTAACTTCTTTCCATTTTTTTAACTGATTTAGCCAGACTTCTCTTTTTTCAAAAGATTTTTCAGCTTCGTTTAAATCAATGTCATTTAGCATATCAATTAGTACATTTTTGAGATCTCCGACGATTGGAATATCAACCGGAACATTTTTGCTTATTGAACAAGGGTCAATATCAACGTGTATTATTTTTGCATCAGGACAGAATTTCTCCAGTTTGCCGGTTACTCTGTCACTAAATCTTGTGCCTAAAGCTAATAAAACGTCACAATGAGCTATGGCCATATTTGCGCAGTAATTACCATGCATTCCCATCATACCTAATGAAAGTTCATCTTTGCCGGGAAATGTTCCTGTTCCCATAAGTGTATTTACCACTGGGACACGAAGACTTCCGGCTAATTTTGTAAGTTCTTCCGATGCATTGGAAGCAATTATTCCTCCACCGGTAATAATAACCGGAGTTTTTGCTTTATATAAATATTTTAATGCTTTATGAATCTGAAGAGGATGACCTGCATAAGTAGGATTATATCCGGGTAAGTTAACTTTTTCAGGATAATTAAATTCTGCTTTACCAACAAGAACATCCCTTGGCATATCCACTACGACAGGACCCGGTTTACCGGTTGAAGCAATGTGAAATGCTTCCTTTATAATTCTAGGTAAATCTTTTACATTTTTTACAAGAAAGTTATGTTTGCAGCAGGGAGATGTGATTCCAATAATATCAGCTTCCTGAAATGCATCATTACCAATAAGTTTTGAATCGACCTGCCCTGTAAAAACAACTATCGGGTAACCGTCATAATAAGCATTAGCAATACCTGTGACAGTATTACAAGCTCCTGGTCCGGAAGTAACAAGAGCAACTCCAGGTTTGCCTGTGACTCTTGCATATCCTTCAGCTGCATGAATAGCTGCCTGTTCATGCCTGACTAAAAAGTGTTTTATATCATTATGATGGTATAACTGTTCATAAATAGAAAGGATTACACCGCCCGGATAACCAAAAATCTCTTTTACACCTTCTTTTCTAAGAGCTTCCATGAAAATTTGAGCACCAGTAATAATACGCGTTTCAGCCTTTTGCGATGATAAAGTTTTTTCAGTCATTATATTCTCCAGTAGCTTTAAAACGAATAAACAATAGATTATAAAGAATCCTAGCATAAAATTCTTATTTTACTCAAGATTAATGCCAAATAAATGTGCATCATTGATAATTATGGCTTATAGAGATAATATTCCTTAGTATCCCCTATTTAAGAATAATCTGATATTTAAAATAAATATACATTTCTAGAACAATTTGTTTATTTTTAAGATAAGAAGTATTGATATAATAAACAAATTGTTTTTATTTTATTAATTAAACAATTTTTAAATTTAATTTTATTTCGAATTATTGTTAAAAGGTACCAAACAGTTGTTAGTTTAGATACAGTTAAAGGAGCAGCTTAATGGAATTGCAAGATGGGAAGTATTTGACATTCTCTCTGAAAAAAGAGGAATACGGCATCCCAATCCTGAAAGTAAAAGAAATAATAGGATTGATGGATATAACCGATGTTCCAAAAACTCCAAATTTCGTAAAGGGAGTAATTAATCTTAGAGGAAAAATTATTCCTGTGATGGATCTGAGATTAAAATTTACAATGGAAGAGAAAGAGTATAACGAAAGAACCTGCACCGTTGTTGTTGAAGTAAGTATTAATAATACAAAGAGTCTTATGGGGATTGTAGTAGATACTGTCTCAGAGGTGGTTAATATTTCAATGAATGATATTGAACCGCCCCCGCAATATGGCAGTAGAGTTGATGAAGAATTTTTAATCGGTATGGGAAAAGTCAAGGGAAAAGTTGTGATGCTTTTAAATATCGAAAAGGTAATTAACAGCGAAGAATTAGTTAATTTATTAAATGATATGAAAGGGAGTGCAATAAATGTTTAATAACTTGAAGTTAGGGGTTAAAATAGCAGCCGGCTTTGCTGCGATACTTATTTTATCCACAGTACTTGGTGGATTTTGTGTATTCAGTATGAAAAATGCACAGATACAATCAGGGAAACTCAGTAATGAATATGTTCCTGTAGCAGCTATTGCAAATAATATACAAAAAAATACATTATTGGGAATGCTTGATATCAGAAGCTATGGTTTATCCGAAGAAGATCATTATTATACAACAGGCAAAGCATTCTTAGATAAAGCTCAAAAGTCTTTTAAAGAAATTATTGTTCTTATTGATAAGTACCCAAGTTTAATAAATCTGAAAGATAACGCAGTTAATGCAGAAACAAGTTTAAATGATTATGACCAATTAGTTGATGAAACAAAATCAATAGTTGATAACAAAAAAGTACTGTATATTGAACTAGTTAAAACAGGAAGTGTAGTTCTAAATGATTTTAACACAGCAAAAAAATCCGGAAATCTTTCTATCAGGGAATCTGCTAATGATGCATTAATATTAATGTACGCAGTTCGTTTGGCAGCATTAAGAAGTAAAGCATCAAATGACCCACAATTTTTACAGGCAGCAGTAAAGGATTTTGATAGTATCAATCAGTATATATCGCGCATGAAAGGTATTTTAGACGCACAGTTTATTGAAAAAATTACTGCTGGTTGCAATAAATATAAAGCAGATATGTTCGCATATGGTCAATCAATAGTAAAATTGCAAGAAATAGGGAAAAAACGAAATGTTATATGGGTATCTGTTTTGGATCTTACACAGAAAATAGCTGAGAAGTCAACAAAAAGTACTCAAAGTACAGCATCAACATCAGCAATTGCTTTGGCTGTTTCTTCAACATTAATGATATTCGGTTTAATTGCAGCAATAGTTATCGGAGCAATACTAGCCTGGTTAATAGTAGTTGGGATTACAAAACCAATTAATAAAATAATTGAAGGATTGCGCGATAGTTCAGAGCAGGTAACTTCAGCATCGGGTCAGCTTTCTTCATCAAGCCAGATACTAGCAGAAGGAAGCGCAGAACAAGCATCTTCAATAGAAGAAACATCATCCACCCTTGAAGAATCCGCTTCAATGATAAGACAAAATACAGAAAATACCAGACAAGCTGCATTACTTGCCAGAAAGACAAAAGAATCTGCCGATAAAGGCAACAAAGAAATGAGCGATATGATGACTTCAATGGGAGAGCTCAAAAAATCAAGCGATCAGATTGCAAAGATAATTAAAGTAATTGATGATATAGCTTTTCAGACAAATATACTTGCGTTGAATGCAGCTGTAGAAGCAGCAAGAGCAGGAGAAGCAGGAATGGGATTCGCTGTGGTTGCAGAAGAAGTAAGAAATCTTGCTCAAAGAAGCGCACAGGCCGCAAAGGATACAGCTTCAATAATTGAGAGCAATATTGAACTTTCCGAAAAAGGGGTTGATGTATCGGCAAAAGTAAATGAATCTTTAGTTGATATATTCAATGAATCGCAAAAAGTAAATGATTTAATTGATGAAATAGCAGCAGCAAGTCAGGAACAGGCACAGGGTATTGCTCAGATAAATAAAGCGATATCACAGATGGAGCAGGTAGTTCAAACCAATGCAGCAACTGCTGAAGAAAGTGCCGCCGCATCAGAAGAACTTTCCTCTCAAGCAATGAATATGAAAGATATTGTTAATTCATTAGTTCACCTTGTAAATGGTGCTAGTGTTGAGCTTAATAAGATAAATTATAGAACTTTATCCGATATAAATAAAGTGACTCAAAATAACTATTCCGGGAAATTAAATAAACGAAAAAATATCGCACAGTCAAATTTCAATAGTTCATATAATAAAAATACGCAGATTGTAAACCCTGAAGATGTAATTCCATTAGAAAACGATACAAAAGGATTTTAACACTTAGCAGTAAAAATTATTCAAATCAGAAATTTAGAAAGTGAAAAATCGAATTGAAATAGATAATCCTCCTGAATGACAATGTTGTCAAACAGGAGGATTTAATTATGAGCCAATGCTTCTGGCTTCAAATTATTCTTAATTACATATTA
>JAQVCB010000099.1 GCA_028689995.1 Candidatus Gastranaerophilales bacterium | reverse complement strand
CGAGAAAAAGTTCCCTAAATCCTGATGGCTTGTTATAGTTAACAATAGGTAAATCAGCAGTTGAAGAAAGTTTATATTTACTTTTTGCCATTTCACGAACAGCATTTTGAGCTTCATAAATTCCGCCCACACTGTCAACAAAACCAAGTTTTTGAGCAATTTGTCCTGTAAATACTCTGCCATCTGCATATTTTTTAAGTGTTTCAACTGTCAATACGGTTTTTTTAACTTTATAATTATCTTTTCTATCTATTCGACCTCTGGTAATCGCATCCAGGAACTGATCATATGTATTATTTATTAAATTTTGAAGAAGTTCTTTTTCTTCAGAGGTTATAGGTCTGTATGGTGAAGCAAGATCCTTGAATTTTCCGCTTTTTATAACGGTCGACTGAATACCAAGTTTGTTATTAAGCAAATTCTGGGCATTTATAGTATTCATAATAACTCCGATGCTGCCGACAAGAGAGCCTGGCTCAGCATAAATCCTGTCTGCGGCAGAAGCTATGTAATACCCCCCGCTTGCAGCAAGATCAGCCATAGACACAACAACAGGTTTTTTTTCTCTGAGCCTTAAAATAGTACTGTAAATTTCCTGTGACATGCCGACAGTTCCGCCGGGACTGTTTATTTTTAAAAGAATACCTTTTACACTGCTGTCTTCAATTGCTTTTACAAGGGCTTTTCTTGTGTTTTCTGCCGAATTTTTGTCCCCTAAAAAATCTCCCGAAATTTCAGATGAAATAGCTCCCTGAAGAGAAATAAGAGCAATTTTATTTCTGGAAGAGAATATATTTTTAATATTTTTTGATTTGGATACTTCGTTTGATCTTTCGCCTTTTGTTACAACTGTATTAATGATGCCAATAATTAAACTTAAAAGACATAAACCGATTATGGCAGATGCAATTATTCTTTTGCTCATTTTTATAAACTCCTTTTATGAAATGAGTTCTTTTTCAAACTTTGAAAGCTGTGAACTTGTACCGAGAGTAATCAGATAATCGTCTGCTTTTAAAACGATATCAGGTAAAGGAGTTGTTATAAATTCCTCTCCTCTTTTTATTGCAATTATAAAAATCCCCATTTTTTGTTTTAATTCAGAAAACAGTATTGTTTGTCCTTCAAGAGGAGAATTTTTTTTAAGTTTAAACTGTTCCATCTGAAGTTCAAGATTTTGACCCTTAGTATGAATTACAACATCAAGAAAATCAATAACGAGTGGCTTAACTACAGAGGCTACCATTCTTCTTCCGCTGATCTCATAAGGTAGAATTATATTATTTGCACCAGCTTTTCTGAATTTTTGTTCATTTGAAGCTTTAATGCATCTTGCAATAATTATAAGATCAGGATTTAGATTTTTTGCAGATACAGTAAGATAAAGATTGTCAACGTCATCACTTAATGAACAAAAAAGACCTTTTGCCCTGTTTATGCCTGCTTTTTCCAAAGTTTCATCTTCTGTTGCATCTCCCATAACATATATAAAGTTTTGCCCCTGTGCTATATCATCAAAATCAGGATTTTTATCAATTACAACAAATTTAAGATTGCTGTTTTTAAGCTGAGTTGTTATTTCTGCGCCTGTTCTTCCATAACCGCAGATGATATAGTGATCTTTTAAATTTTTAAGTTTTGTTTCCATATTTTTCCTGCTTAATATTTCCCCAAAGTTAGTGTAAACAACGTACTCTGCAAATTCGGCAGCAATATACAAGAATAATATTACTCCAAAAAGCATATATATAATTGTAAATATTTTACCCATTTCAGAAAGTGGGTCATAAGTTCCAAAACCAACAGTAGATAAAGTTTCAACGCTCATAAAGAGTGAATCAATAAAATTCCAACCTTCAATATTCATATATGCAAAGGTTCCAAGTGATAGTAAAGCTATCAAAGCAATAAACGGCCTTAAAAATAAAGGAAGTATTGATATTTTTCTATTATTTCGAGAAGACATCTTTATTCCTGTCACAAAATGTATGTTTAAAACTATTATAACAAGGCTTTTGTTTTTAAGCTTTCAAGTTTTTTGTCGAGAATTTTTAACATACTGTCTTTGTACATATCGAGATTTTCCTGAGATCCTGCTTCAAACCTGAGCGTGAAGGTTGGTTCAGTGTTACTCTGTCTTATAAGAGCAAAACCATCTTTAAATACAACTCTTAAACCATCTATAGTTATAATTTTTTCTATTTTTTCTCCAAATAAGTCGGGATTTCTGTTGATTTTATCTTTAAGACTTTTTAAAACCTTTGCTTTAAACTCATTTTGGCATGGAACCCTGACTTCTCTGGTTGTATAAGTTTTTGGTAAATTATCAATCAGGTCTGAAGCTTTAAAATCAGAATCATTTAATTTATTTTTTGCGATTATTTCAATAAATCTGCACCCTGCATAAACAGCATCATCATAGCCATAATATCTGTCTCTGAAGAATATATGGCCACTCATTTCACCTGCAAGAATTGCATTTTCCTCTTTCATTTTGGCTTTTATAAAAGCATGACCTGTTTTCCACATGATCGACTGACCGCCGTTCTGGTCAATTAAGTCAAATAATAGTTGTGAACATTTAACTTCAGAGATAAATACAGGCTTTTCATTTCTTTCTTTAAGTTGACTTAAAATATCAAGTGCAAATATAAGCAAAAGCTGATCGCCGGGTATACTATAACCTGTATTGTCAACGATACCGACTCTGTCTGAATCGCCATCAAAGGCAATGCCAAAATCAGCACCTGTTTCTTTAATTTTTTGTTTTAGATGAATTAAAGTTTTTTCATCGGATGGATTTGGATGATGATTTGGGAATGTACCGTCAGGTTCTGAGAAAATATCAATAACTTCACACCCAAGATCCCTGTAAAGTTGGGGAGCAACAACTCCACCTGTAGCATTTGCACTATCTACTACAATCTTTATACCTTTTCCAATACTTGAAAAAGAGTTTACTATTGCATTTGTGTACTCTGAAATAATATTAAATTTCTGATAAATACCTGTGTTTGGAAAATCAACAGGTTCAATTGTTTTTGCAATTTCTTTTATCTGTATGATTTCCTGTTCTGAAAGAGTGGATTTTTTGAAAGTCATTTTAATTCCGTTATATTCGGACGGATTATGACTTGCCGTTACTATCAATGTACCGACAAGATTGCCGATTTTTTCTTTTCTTAAATTCAGGTATTCTGAAAAATATGCAAGAGGAGTAGGACATAGTCCAATGTCAAGAACATTTATTCCGCTCAATCTAAGGCCTTCTATAAGTGCATCAGCTAGTTCTGGAGAATGAAACCTTGCATCCTGTGCTACACTAACCCATAATTCATCTTTATCTCCGGCATAAACTGAGCATTTATCCATTATGTATTTTGCATAAGCTCTTCCGACAAGTTCAAATAATTCAGGAGTAACTGATTCCCCGACAATTCCTCTTATATCATTTTTTCCAAAAGCTGATTCATTAAAGTTATTCAATTACAATATTCCTTCCACTCGTTCATTGGCATAATGTTCCCTTTGTATAACAATAGCACAAATTAATCTGAGAGGAAAAAATTGCCTAAAAATAAAAATTAATTTTATTTAAAAAATATATTTTTGTTACTTAAAAAGCCGAAATTAAAATTCTATAATATTATCATATAGATTAACTAAATAATTTGACTTAAGCCTAAATTTAGTACCATGGTTATGTCCTGTTCGTGCATCAAAGTCAACCATTACACAACCTTCTTCAATTCCAGTAAGAAATTTTTCTAGACTAAATCCTCTAAGGATAAAGAATTTTTCATATAAGAAGAATTCTTTTCCTTTTTCTTTCTTACAATCAGCAATAACGAAGAAACAATTATGTAATTTTGTACCAGCTTTGTGAAAAAGATCATCAAATCCCCAATATGGTTGTGGAGAAAGTTCATCAAGGCCAACTCTTTCTTTAACTGATTCTAACCAATTTGCATGCCTAGGATCTACAACATTTGCATCAAATGATATTAATACTTTGCGATCTTCTCTATTTACAATAACTTTAAAGCCACGATCACTTCTAGATTTACCATGTATAGTTTGCCTAAAACTCATCTCATTTTGTGGATATTTATTGCCTGCTTGATCATGCAGCCAACCATATTTAAGTAATAATAGAGTAGGGACAAATTTACAAGCTCTAGGAGAAGGTTCCGTATGAAATAAAGTTACCAGAGAACTTGTATTTTTCCTTTGTGTTTTTAATTCCCATTCTGCAGCATTTGGAATTGGTAAATTATTTTCTTCGATACCTAGTAAATCTTCTAAAGTATTCCCTATTCCACCACAATTCCCTTGTCTTCCTGATTCTATCCAATCTTGCTCTCTAATCTCTTTTAGAGAAGCAATTAAAGAATCTTTAGTATAAGTTTTCATTTTTTTCCAATCTACTTACTCAAATTATTAACTCAAACTCAATTGTTCAACCCTATCTTGTTTATTTTTCTTAAATAAAGGTAAATTATCTAAATCTTTTAATCTTTCTTCGGCCATTTTACAATATTCTGAAGAAATTTCTATTCCAATAAAATTCCTTTTTAATTTATATGCAGCTATCGCTGTTGTACCTGATCCCATAAAAGGATCCAATATAGTTTTAGCTGGCGTTGATGAGATACATCGTTCAATTAATGCAACAGGAAATGGTGCTGGATGACTATTTTTATTCTCTTGAGTAAATTCCCAAACATCGCCATGTGCATTTGCTTTTGATGTAAGCTTAAATTTTGGTTTAGCAATTAAATAAATAACTTCATAAGTAGGTAAAAAATATCCTGGATTAAAGTTTATACCACCTTTGCGTCTCCAAATAATAATTTGTCGTACAGGAAAACCTTGTACTATATCTTGACGATCTTGTAAAAGTCCTTTTTGGACACGCCATTTGTGATTATAAAAGATTGCTCCATTATCTGGAATAAGGCGAAACATTTCAGAAAGACAAGCTCTTTGCCATTCTACGTATTCTTTATGTGGCATACAATCTCCATGATCTTTATAACCATTTAATAAAGCAGCATTAGACCATTTTCCACCTCTGCCATCTTTCATCCCATTACCTGTTGAATTTTTTAAATTATATGGAGGACTAGTTACAACTAAATCAACACTTTTATCAGGAATTTGCCTCATTATTTCAAGACAATCTCCGCAAATAATCTTATCAATAAAATCATTTGGATATTTAAGTTTTTTTTCACAAAGTTGAATGACCATTGTAAATCCACGCTATTAACTACAATTTATACAGAATAAATAAGTTTAATTATATATTAAATATTCTAACTTATTAAATATAATAATTTTTATTAATTAGAATATTCTATTTAATTAGTTTAAGTTTTTTTGGATTATTTTAAAATCTTCCACTGGAATTTTTCTAATTCCACCAACTAAACTACCTTGCCAGCCCATCTTTCCTTTAGAAAATTCAAGTTCATCAACAACTTTCCAAGCATTAATGCTATTTTTAGCAGGTAATAGTTGTAATGATACTCCTATTCTGTCAGGGAATAATCCTCCATCAAATATTGGAGTATCATCTAAATAATATTCTTTGGTTACTTGCCCAATACCTGAAAATGAAACCTCTTTTTTTATGTATGCAACAAGATAATCACCAACTCTAACTTTTGGAAGTATATAGCATCTATTTAATCCAAATACTCCATACATTGCAACTCTAGACATATTTTCTCTATTAGCAACAATTATCCAAGCATTTTTTGCTTCTGACATGAAAATATCTCCCCCTTTTTTAAATTTAATTAATTAACTAGAAATAATTTTAGCATATTTTAATTGTATTTATGTGTCATGCTACCCGCTCCCGCCATTTGCGGGGCGGGTAGCATCTATTGATCCAGAGATCCTGAAATAAATTCAGGATGACACTATTCGAGAAAATTTTTTGTAAGTCCCATACTATCTTTGACATAACAATAGCACAAATTTACCTGAGAGGAAAAAATGTAAATTATAAGATAGTTAAAAAAATTGTTTTATCAAAGTTTAAGAAAAAAGAATGTATATCTTGTATTAAACTTAAAAACCCCCATTTTAAAGGGGGTTTTAGAGAATCAAACTATCTTAATTTTTTTTCATGAAAGGCATGTTCGAGATCAGCCGGTGAATTAAAGGTTTCATTTGGAATATTTTCGAGAATTTCTTTTATTTTTATCGGATTACCTTTTGTATATTCTACTTCTTTATCACCAAAACATTGCATAATATCTTGTTTTGTAAGTGGAAAATCAGCATTTTTGAATACAGAAGCAACTGCTGCCGCACCATAAGCTCTTCCCGGTTTTGGTCCACGTTCACCCATTATAATTCCTCCTTTTATTTTTTATTCAGGTTTAACATCTTCAGTATGTAGATTATAAATAATATGATGTTATTTCCCGATCTGTCATCCTGAGGAGCGAAGCGACGTGAGGATCTTACCAATATAAAAAGTTAAGCCCTAACAGTGAATGGACTAGATTGCCACGGGCTAAAGCCCTCGCAATGACAGGTGTTTGACTTTAGTATATTATTTACTAATCTTACTATCAGGTCACTGATTTTTTGAAATGGTGTAATTAGCTTTTTATATTATTATTTTTTTTAAGTAAAAAAACATTAAACAATCTATCTATTTTTTAAAATAAACCATAGACTTGTGGATGGATTAGTTCATTATTATTGATCGATAGAATTTTTTATATTAAGCCTGACAGGAAACCTATGCTATAATCTAATTTAGTTCGGCATATTGGAATGAATTACGAAAAGCCTATACTGCCTGTTGACTACAGCCATCACGGCTTTTCTTCACTCCCGCTTGCAGATCATATGTGAGAGGTTATTTTTAATTTATTTATGGAAGATTATGCCACAATAGAAGAGATTACTTCTTGGATTCAGGAATATAAAACAACTCAAAACAGTAAGATAAAATCCCAGCTTAGAAACCTTATTGTTTTGGCTTATTTACCTTTTGTTAAAAAAATATCTCATGGTTTAGCCAGAAGAAATACTGATCCTGTCGAAGATTTGGTTCAAGTTGGAAGTGTAGGGCTTTTAAAAGCAATAGATCAATATAATAATAATCTTGGTGCAAGTTTTCGTACTTATGCCACCTATCTTATAACCGGAGAAATACGGCATTATCTGAGAGATAAAGCTTCAATGATAAGAGCTCCAAGAGAACTCCAGGAATTATCTTTTAGAATTAATCAAATTATTCAGGTATTAACAATTAAACTGGATAGAATTCCGACTGATGATGAAATTGCCATTGAACTTGAAATTCCTGTCAATAGGGTTGCTGAAGTAACTGAAATTGACAGAAGAAAATATATGGTATCTCTTGATCAGGTTGTTTCAGGATCTAATGATACTGAACAATCTTTGATTGACAGACTTGTTGATAACAAATATCTTGATTATCAAATTGCACAGGAAGATAGGATAATGCTTCTTGAAGCAATTGAAAAGCTTAATGATACTTTAAAAGAAGTTGTTAAATTAAGTTTCTTTCACGATATGAGCCAGAATGAAATATCAAAACAGCTTGGTATTTCACAAATGCAGGTGAGCAGAAGACTTAAAAAAGCTATTACTGAATTGTTTGGAATAATTACTTTAAAAAAACTGTTTTAAATTAAATGTAAATAAAAAGGAGACCGCTGTATAATTAAAATTTTTACCGGAAAGCTAAAATTTACGGTCGACCCTTGTAAAAGCGAAAGCATTGTAGAGCGGGCTTTGCCCAGTCGTAATGGCTGTAGGTTAGATAAGAAAAAAGCAATATTTTGGTAGTTATATATCAATCTTAAAAGATTGGATTTGAGAGGGAATATATAAATGGAATTAAGTTCTTTTGGTACTTTTTGGCAAATTTATATTCTTGTTTTTACAGGAATAATAGGTCTTATTATCGGGAGTTTTTTAAATGTTGTAATATTAAGACTTTTATCAGGAGAATCAATAGTTTTTCCAGGTTCAAAATGTCCTAAATGTTCTCATGCGATAGCCTGGTATGATAATATTCCTGTTATAAGCTATATTTTATTAAAGGGTAAATGCAGAAACTGCGATCAGTCAATAAGCATACAGTATCCTTTAGTTGAATTTACAACTGCTTTGCTTTTTATAGCTACTGTATTTTGTTTTGGAATTGGTTTAAATTTATTTTTCCTGTTAATACTTATTTCAGCCCTAATTGTTATTACAGTTACGGATTTAAAAGAACAGGTTGTTTTTGATATAATTTCAATGCCGCTTATACCTCTTGGCTTGGTCTATAATTTTTTTGATATAGCAAATACAGCAAACAGCCATGTTAAATTTTTTGCTCTTACTTTTAATGATGTTTTTTTAACCGCTTTTGCTGGTGCAATTCTTGGTGCATTGTTCTTTGAACTGTTTGCAAGGTTGGGACTTGTACTTGTCGGACATCGAGCATTTGGCGGAGGGGATACTATTATTGCAGCAGCTCTTGGAGCCTGGTTTGGCTGGAAAATGTTAATTATCGTTATTGTTTTAAGTTTTGCTCTTCAGCTTTTAATAGGGATACCAATAATTCTCTTGAATATGTATAAAGATAAAGATTTTAAATCACTTATCTATATGTCATTATTACTATTTTCCCTGATTATATCTGTTTTAGGCAGAATATTCGGATTAACAAATCATTTTACCGGAGCGTTAATAATTCTGTTAATCAGTTTTGGCCTTGCAGGAGTAGGAGTAGTCGGTGTATTATCAAGGGTCAAAGAAAGAAAATCCTATACTCTGCTTCCTTTTGGACCGGCTCTTGTGTTTGGAGGATTTGTAGTTTTATTTTTCGGACAAAACGTTATGAACTGGTTTATCAATAATTTTCATCTAATGCAGGGGTAAAATTTAGTATAATTAATTAGTTTTTGACAATAATCAAATTGTAATTGATAAAAATAAAAAATTTCAAAATTGTCATCTTGAGCGAAATGAAGTGAAGTCGAAGGATCTTACCAATTAAGTCTGAAGATAATGAGCGAAAATTGAATAGATTGCCACGGATTTCTTTGAAATCCTCGCAATGACAGACATGTGTATAATTCA
>JAQVCB010000098.1:5266-9246 GCA_028689995.1 Candidatus Gastranaerophilales bacterium | reverse complement strand
TTTGCCTTGAATTCTGGTGTGTACTGTTTAAATTTTCCACTCATTTTTTTTCCTTTCGTTTCTTCTATTTTACCGAAAGGAAATACTTTCTACTTTTTCCTGTCCGATTTTCTCAGGACATTATACATTGACAAAATCCCTCCACGGAGCCTGCCCTGAGCGAAGCCGAATGGGGTCGGAATGACCATTTAGACAAAATTAGCGAATTTTAATTTACCAAAAAAATAATTTTAAAAAAGGCTGTAAGATAAATTGTCATTATCATTCAAAATATTCCGGGAATTCTTTAATGAATAGTTCAAACAAGGTTTCCATAGAAAAAACCGATTTTTTTAATTCTGTAATTGAACTTATACAGCTTGAATTGAGTCCGCATGGGTTGATTTTCGAGAAGTAAGAGAGGTCAGGATTTACATTAAGAGCAAAACCATGCATGGTTATGCCTTTTTTTACTCCTATTCCTATGGAGGCAACTTTTTTATTCTCAGCCCAGACACCCCTTAAGCCTTCAATCTGATATGCATCAATATCCAATTTGTTTAATACACCTATAATCAACAATTCGATATATCTTAAAAATCCGTGTATATCGAATTTATCCGATCTTAAATCAAAAATTATGTAGCCTGTCAACTGCCCCGGTCCATGATAGGTTATATCTCCGCCTCTGTTTGTAACTATTACAGGAATATTTTTATCAAGAATATTCTTTAAATCAGCTCCTTTTCCCATCGTAAAAACATGTTCATGTTCCATCATAAGAAAATAATTGGTCTTTGAGCCCTTTTGCTTTAAAGAAACAAGCTTGTTTTGGTATTCGAGCGCCTTTTGAAAATCTATTAATCCTAATTTTTCTACTTTAAACATATTATCTCTATCCAGGATGATTTTAAAATTTGAACAATAATGCCACAATACTTTGTTTCATCACCACCCCCTGCCCCCTCCTCAAGGAGGGGAGAATTCTTTTTTGGGCTCACTTCGCGACCTTCGGTCGCTCGTTCACCCATTTGTATTTTTGAAATCATAACCTGTATCTTCATATATTAATTACTTTCATAAAATTTTTTCCGGATTTTCTAAAATATCCTTTAAATCCTTTAAAAATAAAGCTACAGTGGCTCCGTCAACTACTCTGTGGTCTGCTGAAAGAGTTATATTCATGACATTTCCTATAACGATTTGATCATCTTTCACTATAGGAATTTTTTGTATAGAACCGATAGCAAGTCCTGCGGCTTCCGGAGGATTGATTATCACAACAAATTCTTTAACCCCGTACATTCCCATGTTAGATATTGTAAAAGTCCCGCCAGACATATCTTCTGGCTTTAATTTATTATTTTTTACCCGATCTTTTATGGTTTTAGTAGCAACAGATATTTCCTTTAAAGTCTTTTTGTCACAGTCATGAATTACAGGAACAAGCAAACCTCCTTCTGTCGCAAATGCTATGCCAATATTAATATTTTCTTTTATCTCGATATGATCCCCCTTGAATGAAGAGTTACATATGGCATGCTTCCTCAAAACCGAAGCAACTGCTTTTATAAATATGTCGTTATAGGTTATATCTTCATTATTTTCAACAAATTTATTATAGTAACTGATTAATTTATCCGCATTTACTTCATAAGTTGCATAAAAATGGGGGATATTTTTCTTGCTTTCTTTCATTCTGGAAGCAATAGTCTGCCTCATTCTTGATAAAGGCTTGATCTTTCCTTCTTCAGACTGTTTTTTAAGCCCCTTTAAATACTCATGAAAATCATTTTCCCTTATCCTTCCCCCGGGACCTGTTCCCTTAACCATAGAAAGATCGACATTCATTTTTTCGGCAAGTTTCTTTGCAAGTGGTGAGGCGTTAATTCCCTTATATATTCCTTCTGTTTTTTCAGTTTTATGTTCAAATTCTGGCAGTTCTTCTTCAGTTTCTTCTTCTGGTTCTTCCTTAATTTCAACAGGTTTTGGCTCTTCCAGCTGCTCTTTCTTACTTTTCCCGTCTAATAAAGCAATCGGGTCACCAACTTTCGCAATTTGACCTTCAGAGATAAGTATTTCCGATAATATTCCTGAATCAACAGCCTCTATTTCCATATTAGCTTTATCTGTTTCAACTTCTGCAATAACATCACCCTTTTCAACTCTGTCATTTACTTTTTTATGCCAGCTGAGAATTTTACCGTCAGCCATTGTTTCACTTAATCTTGGCATTGTTATTTCTGTAGTCATCACTGGTTCACCTGTAAAAGTTTTAATGCAGCATCTACAATATTTTTTTTATGCGGAAGGGCTGCCTGCTCAAGCTCTCTATTGTACGGCATCGGTACATCCAGAGCAGAAATTCGCTCTACCGGGGCATCAAGATACTCAAAGCAGTTTTCGGTAATCAGGCATGAAATTTCAGCCGCTGCACTTCCTGTCATCCATGCCTCATTTACAACGATTGCAAGCCCTGTTTTTTTGACCGATTCAAAAATAGTCCCTTTATCCAATGGATTGAGACATCTTAAATCTATAATTTCTGCATTTATATTATAATTTTCAAGTTCTTTTGATGCCTCGATACAATCTAGAACCATTTTTGAATAACTTATGATTGTTATATCCTCTCCATTTTTGATAATATTTGCCTTTCCAAGCGGAATAATATAGTCACCTGAAGGAACTTCACCTTTTGTAGTGTAGAGTCCCTGATCTTCCAGAAATATTACCGGATTATCATCCCTAATAGCCGCTTTTAAAAGACCTTTTGCATCTGCAGGAGTAGCAGGCGCTATAACTCTAAGTCCCGGACAATGAAAGAAATAAGCTTCAAGATGCTGAGAATGTTGTGCGCCAAGCTGTTTTCCCGCCCCCTGCGCAGCTCTTATAACCATAGGAACTTTTGTCTGTCCTCCAAACATATAATGAATCTTTGCCGCATTGCTAACTATCTGATCCATGGCAAGAAGGGAAAAATTGACTGTCATCATCTCTGCAACGGGTCTCAATCCTCCCATTGCAGCTCCAATTGCAGCTCCAATTATTATTTCTTCAGAAATAGGAGTATCTTTGACTCTCTCATCTCCAAATTCAGCAAGCAATCCTTGTGTAACTTTATACGCACCCTGATAAAAGGCTACTTCTTCACCCAGAACAATTATTTTCTGGTCTCGTCTCATTTCTTCTTTTAATGCCTGATTCAGGGCTTCTCTGTATGTCATTTCGGCCATAAAATTGTCCTATTCTGCATAAACAAATTCAGTTAACAGATCAAAATCAGGATTAGGACTTTCATCAGCAAATTTAACTGCATCCTGTATTTCTTTCTCAATGCTTTCTTTAATCTCTTTTAATTCATCGGGTTCAAAAACACCTGTTTCTGTGAGGTATCTTGCAAAAGTTTCTATAGGATCACGTTCTTTCCAGATTTCTTCTTCTTCAATGGTTCTATATCTACCGGGATCAGCCATAGAATGCGCTCTGTATCTGTATGTTTTTAATTCAAGAAAGTAAGGTCCATTCCCTTTTCTAACTTTCCTTACTGCTCTTGCTGTCGATTCTTTTACTTCTAAAACATCCATGCCGTTTACAGCTTCAGCCTGAATATTGTATGCTTCAACTCTTTTATAAATTTCAGCTACAGCTGATGCTTTTGCAATATCAGTTCCCATAGCATAAAGGTTATTTTCACAGATAAAAAGTACAGGCAAATTCCATAACTTAGCCAGATTTAAGCTTTCATGAAAAGCTCCCTGATTAACCGCTCCATCTCCAAAGAAACAGGCACATACTATATCCTCATCTTTATATTTAATTGCAAGAGCAAGACCTGTTGCTATTGGTATACCTCCGCCTACTATTGCGTATCCGCCCATAAATCTGAGATTTATATCAAAAAGATGCATTGAACCGCCAATACCATGGCACATGCCAGTATCTTTTCCAAACAGCTCAGCCATAACACTCATTGAAGAAGCCCCTTTAGCCAGAGCATG
>JAQVCB010000098.1:0-5166 GCA_028689995.1 Candidatus Gastranaerophilales bacterium | reverse complement strand
TATTTTACCTGTACTTTTCCCATCTTTTAAAACCCTTAACTTTATACTTGTCACTAATTTAGATATAGTTTAAAGATCTTTTTCAATTTTTTAATCGACCAGTGAATGAATAGAAAAACGAATTAAAGAATTAGTAATGTTGTTCATTAAAAATATTAAAAATTATTTATGGAAAATAGAACAAAACCTGATTGGATAAAAGTAAAAGCTCTTTCTGAAACAGCATATTCAACAATCACTTCAATTTCACACAAATACAGTCTTCATACCGTTTGTCAGGAAGCACTTTGTCCTAATATTAACGAATGCTGGTCGTTAAGAACAGCAACCTTTCTTTTGCTGGGAGATATTTGCACAAGAAACTGCAGATTCTGCTCGGTTAAAACAGGCAATCCTGATAGTTATTCTGATAAAGAAGAACCTTTTAATGTTGCAAAAGCAGTAAAGGAACTTGATCTTAAACATATCGTACTGACTTCGGTAGACAGGGATGATCTTGATGACGGCGGTGCAGAACATTTTGCAAAAACAATAAGGGAAATCAATAAAATAAACGATAACATTGCTGTTGAAATCTTAATACCGGATTTTAACAACAAAATCAATTCACTTGAAAAAGTAATTTCTGCAAAGCCTTTTATTATAGGACATAATATAGAAACTGTTGAAAGATTAAGCCCTCTTTTAAGGGATAAAAGGGCAGGTTATAAAAAATCACTGGATATTTTAAGAAATATAAAAGTACTTAATTCTAAAATAAACACAAAATCAGCAATTCAGCTTGGATTTGGTGAAACTGAAAGAGAAATAAAGCAAACTTTAAATGACTTAAAAGAAAATTATGTTGATATTATAGTAATGGGACAGTATTTAAGACCGACAGACAAACAAATTCAGGTAACAGAATATATCCATCCTGACAAATTTATTGAGTATAAACAATATGCTGAAAATCTGGGTTTTTTAAAAGTTATTTCTTCCCCTTTGGCAAGAAGTTCATATAAGGAAGCAGGAAAAAATTCTCAGGCATTTATTTAAATCTTGTCTATGTGTCATGCTGAACTTGTTTCAGCATCTGTTGTTATATAGATCCTGAAATAAATTCAGGATGACACAATACGTAAGAATTTTTTCTTTGTTCCTATAAAGCAGCTTTGTTTTAACTATTTTCTTTCAATAGGCAACTGTACGCAAAAAGTTGTACCTTTTCCAAGTTCCGTTTCATACCATATTTTTCCTTTATGAGCTTCAACTATCTGTTTAGTCAAATACAGACTCAAACCTGCTCCGATTTTTCTCTCTATAGCCGCAGCCATTTCATATCTTTTGAATATTTTTTCTCTTGTTTCAGGTTCTATACCGGGTCCGTTATCGGTTATACAGGTAATAATATTATTATCCTGCCTGTAACTTTTAACTACTATTTGTCCGCCGGGCTGAGTATACATAATAGAATTTTCTATTAAATAATACAAAACTTTTCCAATTTCAGTCCTGTCCATTTTTATATCAGGCAGATCTTTTTCTATTTCAACCGTTATATTCATGGATTTTGAATTTGCCAGATTTTGTAATGAAGAAATAGCCTTATCTATAACAGTTTTCATATTGTATTCAATAAAGTTTAAGGATTTTTTATTTGATTCATAATAATAACTGTCAAGAAGTCTCGTTAAAAGGTTAAACAGGATTTTATTGCTTTCTATTGTTTCTCCGATAAATTCTTTAAACTTGCCTATTGGCTGGTCAGAAGGACGATTTGCCAGATATTCAAGAGCTTTTTTCTCTCCGACAAGAGGAACCTGAAGATCATGGGCAAGAGTCAGGATAAAAATATCTCGCAGTTCATTTATTTCATTAAGTTTTAAAATTTCCCAAAGAACTATAACTACTGATTCTACGATTGACTTTAACAGTTCAACTTCTTTAGATGACCATATTCTTACTTTTGTTGAACATAGTACAATTGTGCCAAAAATTTTAACTTCTTTGTCATGTTTGATAAAAGGCGAAGCTATAAAAGACTTTATATTGTTATCTTTAAAGAATTTTTGAGCTTTTTCATCATCCGCATAAAATTCTTCGATATTATTAGCCGAAATTGTTTTGTAATCATTTGCTATTTCAATAAACATTTGCTGACTAGAATCAGGCAATTGTTTGTTTATCATAGAAAGTAAATCTTGATTTCTCATATATTCATATTTTATTGAAGGTTTTCCATATTTATATTCAGGAATTTCAACGAAAATTGCTCTTTCTACATCAAATATTTCTGTCATTTTCTCAAGTGTATATTTATATGCCTGGTCAAAGGTCTGAAATATCTTTAATTCACTTATAATTTCTCTCAATAATCTTTCTTTTTTAACTGTTTGCTGTACTTTAAGATATAATTGAGACTGATAAAGAGCAATACCTGCCTGATTTGTCAAAGTTCTTAAAAATTCAAGCTCTTCTGCACTAATTTCATGTTTTTCCTTTATATAATCAATGCAGAAAAATCCCATAATTTCTTTACTATACATTATCAGGATGTTATAGCTTGACTTTATTCTCCATTCCCTAAAAAGTCTTTCAAGGTCAGTATTTTCAAGACCATGTTCTTTTAAATATTTATCAAGATCAGCAATATCAATTTCTCCCTGTTCATTTAAAAGCTGAATAAATGGTAGCACTTTTTCTGAACCCCAGTCATATCCAATTAAACTGCCCAGGGTTGTATCAGCTAAATATTCTGAATTTTCATCTGTCGGCAAAAATACTTTTTTTTCTGCATTAAATTCAGAAAAAATAATCCTGTCAGCTTTAAAAAATGCACCTATTTCATTTACAAAGGTTCTTTTTATTTCATTGATATCAAGAGTACTTCTTATGGTACTTATAATATTTCTCAACAAAACTTCTCTTTCTGCCGTTTCTGTGGCGGATTTGTATAACATGGATTGATAAATAGCTACTCCTGCTTGATCAGCAAGGGTTTTAATGAACTTAATATCATCATCTGAAAAATTTCTTTGTTTTTTAAAAGTAATTACAATATCTCCTAAAAATGTATCTCTGTAATATATATTTATTGCTGCTGATGAAACATAACCGTATTCTCTGTAAAACTTTTCAGCACCTGTTCCTCTAAGATTATTTTCATCAAGATATTTTTCAAGGTCATTAAAAATAATGTCCTTTCCCTGAAGATGAATATCTCTTATATATTCAATAAATCCCGGTATAATTGAAAAATCACATTTAATAAAAGTTTTTATCCTGTCTGAAGATCTGTACTCTCCTTCAGTTGAAATAGCGTAATCATTTGTTTTATAATCATAATCCGCAATAACTACTCTGTCAGCTTTAAAAAATGTTCCTATTTCATTTACAAAAGTTCTTTTTATTCCATTAATATCAAGAGTGCTCCTAATTGTAGAAATAATTTCCCTTAGTGCTTTTTCCCTGTCAGCTGATTCTTTAGTAATGGAAAATAATTCAGCCTGTTTAATTGCTATATAGATTTGATCAGCAATTGTCCGAAGAAGATTAACCTCTTCTTCAGTCCAATGTCTGTAATAATTATATTCTGATAAGACAAAAGTTCCCCAGGCATTTTCCCCTTTTCTTATTGGAAAACCAATAATAGACTTTACACCAAGTGCGTTGTAAGTTTTTTTGAAATAATCAGGAGTATCAAACAACTCAATATTATCAATAATTATATCAACGTTTTCCCTTAGTAATTTTTTTCCCCAATAAGCTGCCGCTTTTTTCTCGTATTCTATATTTGATAATCCTTTTACTTCAGGTGAAATTTTATATTCTCTTCTTATTAGATAATCTTCATAATTTTGAGGATCTGGAAATTCAACTATTGTTGCTCTTTGAACATTTACTAATTTTGCTACTTCATCACATATAATATTTAAAGTTTCATCAATATCTAAGGAACTTCTGATTGTCTCGGTTATTTTTCTGAGTAACGCTTCTCTATCTGCTGTTAATTTAATTGTATTAAAAAGTTTAGCTTGATAAAATGCTATACTAACCTGTCCTGATAGAATTCTTAGAAATTCAATTGTATCTTCATTCAATTGTTCTTTTTTAGTTAGATTTTGAATAATCAACATGCCTAAAAATTGATCAGCGTAAGTCAAGCGAATAGAAAAAATATATTTAATATGAAAATCTCTTAAGTATTTTGCCGTAGCCGTATTTTCAAAATTGTTTTCTTTAATAAATTTTTCACTGTCAGAAATAATAACTTCATTAATTTCTTTTTCTTTTTGAGCAATTTCAGGCGCATAATTTTCCACATTTAGTCCAATATTACTTTTAAACTCAGGATTTGTCAGATATTCATATTCTATAGATATAAATTTATTGTTAGTCTGATTAAATTCAACAATAAAACACTTATCAACATCAAGAGCTTTTCCAATGCCTGTAACAATTTCATTTTTTACTTCATTAATATCAAGCGTGCTTCTGATCGAACCTATAATATTTCTTAACAAACTTTCTTTTTCTACCTGTTTTTTAGTAATTAAAAACAGTTCGGCCTGTTTAACTGCAATAAAAATTTGATCAACAATTTTATGCAAAAAATCTATTTCATACTGTGTCCATTTCCTGCTCTCATTTTGAAAGAGACCTATCGCTCCCCACTTATCATTTTCTCTTTTTATTGGAATTGCCAATATAGACTTAACATTCATTTTTTGATAAGTATCTTTAAAGTAATCAGGCAAATCAGAGTTTTCCAGATTTTCTACTATTAAATCCACATCTTTCTCCAAAAGATGAGTTTTTAAATACATTTTAGATTCTGAGGAAAAATCAATTTCTTTTACACCGCAAATATGAAGTCCTGTTTTAACTTCAAAATGTTTTGACCATTCAGAACTATCCTCTTCAATCGAATAACTTGCTATTGCGACTCTATCAACTTTGTATAACTCTAATAATTCCTGGCATATGTTATTTAAAACCTGATCTAAATCCAAAGTACTTCTTATGGTTTCTGTTATTTTTCCAAGAAGTTTCTCTTTATCAACTAATTCCTGAATTTGTTTTTGTTTAAGCAATAGTTCCTGAGTATTTTTCCAGATCAACTCTGTATTTTTATTAAATTCATCAGTTAAAATACTCGCTTCATCGTTAGAAGTTATTGGTACT
>JAQVCB010000097.1 GCA_028689995.1 Candidatus Gastranaerophilales bacterium | reverse complement strand
ATTTATCATATTAATCTGGCTGTTCTTGCAGGAATTATACTTGGTCCGGTTTTAAGCGTTCTAGCTATATTGGTAGTAAATATAATTCTTGCTTTTCTGGGACACGGGGGTTTCACAGTAATAGGTTTAAATACCATTGTCGTTTCTATAGAAGCAATTTTAGGATACTTTGGCTTTAAATTCTTATCTTCCAAAATTAAAAAAATCTTTCTAAGCGCATTTTTAGCAACCTTCATTGCACTTTTTATCTCAACCTGGAGCACAATAGGAGTAGTATATTCAGGAACGCATGATCTTGATTCAATAATTGAACATAATCATCATTCTGCCGAACATAAAGAAGAAGTGAATCCTCACAAAACTGAATCATTTGATATTAAAAAATTTATTATGCTGATCATGGCTTTTAGTGTTGTAGGATGGACTGCTGAAAGTATAATTACAGCTTACATAATTAATTATATTAATAAAGTTCGCCCTGATATTCTTGAAATGAAAGAATATATGGAGTCAAAATGAGAATAGTAGATATTGATTACTATGCAATATACGGAAATAGCTGGCTACATAAAATATCTGCAACAAAAAAATTAACAGCAGTGCTTTTGATTCTGACTTCTGTAATATTAGTCTATGATTACAGAATAATAGGCATTTTATATCTTGTGTTACTTACCAATATTCTATTTTCCAAATTACCAAAACTCAAAATTATTGCTTTATCACTATATCCCTTAATATTTGTTTCGCTTCTCATTTTTTCTACGAAAAATATAGGACTGCCGTTTATATTTCTTTTGATTTTTAAAGTAATAACTGCTTCCACAGCATTTGTAACTGTTATATTTACTACATCTTTTATAGAAATTTTCCAAACAACAGAAAAATTTTTGCCATCTTTTCTTGTTAGTGTACTATTTTTAACATACAGATCAATATTTATTTTATGGACTACACTTGAAAATTTACAACTTGCTATGTACATAAGAGGCAGACCTCAATTCAGAAAGCCCTTTTATTCGATAAAAGTGATAAGTAACGCTCTTGGATTTCTCATAATAACTGCAATAGAAGCAAGTGAAAATATGTATGAAGGTATGAGATTAAGAGGCTATTCAGGAAATTTGAAGTATTTACGGAAATAATATGAACAAAATAATTGAAATAAGCTGTATTGAACATATATATCCCGACAAAACCAAAGTGGAAATTTGTGGAATTGAATTCACTGTAACCAAAGGCGAAAAAGTTGCACTCCTTGGACCGAATGGCGGAGGAAAAACAACTCTTATAAAACATATATTGGGCATTTTAACACCTAAACACGGTGAAGTTAGGGTATTTGGTCTGAATCCAGTCGAAGACTTTGACAAAATAAGAAAAAAAATGGGTGTTGTGCTACAAAGTGTTGAAGAACAATTAATAGGTCCGACCGTATTAGAAGATATTATTTTTTCACCATTAAATTACGGTTATTCAAGAGAACAGGCTCTTGATATGGCAGATAAAATAATGAAAAGACTCGAAATTATTCATCTGAAAGATAAAATTATTCATTATTTATCCGGCGGAGAAAAAAGAAAAGTTGCGCTGGCCGGTGCTTTAATTCTTAATCCTGAGCTTCTTATTCTGGATGAACCTTTTTCAGCTCTGGATTATAAATCACAAAAAGAACTTGCGCAATTAATAAATGAAATATCTGCTGAAAAAAAAATCAGCGTTGTTATATCAACCCATGATCTTGAACTTGTATCCGATTTTGCTGATACAGTTTATTTAATTTCATCAAAAGATCATTTGCTTAAAAAAGGAACACCTAAAGAAATTTTTTATCTTAATGAAGAGCTTGAAAAATTTCATCTTGAAGAACCCAATATAGTTAAAATATTTAATAACTTGAAAAATTCAGGATTTGATCTTGGAAACCCGATTACTTCAAATGAAGCTACTAATATATTACTTGAACATCTTAAAAAATCATAAAATTAAAAAAACGTTTAAAAATTTTTTAATTGGGAATATATATAAAATAACAGATTATAAAAGGACTATTATATGTTCGAAATTCTACTGCAAACTTTATATATAGGACTGATTGCATCCATTATATTCATTGGAATCCCTACTATGCTGGAACTTTCAAATAAAAATTTGAGGAAGCATCATTAAATTATATTGAAGTAGATTAAATTCTTTGGCGAAGCGGGAGTGAAGCTGAAGCGAAAACAAGCATCTGCCAACAAATACCCGCTTCGCAGTTTTCGCTGATTGTAATAACTTATTAATATAAATTCTAAAAGACCGGCAATAGTCGGTCTTTTAGTGTGTTAATTAATTGAAAGACACTAATAAAATTACATGGCATAATTTTATAGTATAGTAATTAAGCAATTTCACATTAATACAAAATCATTAATAATAAATAGCTGGAACATATGACATTTAATGGTAAAAAAGAAGAAATAATAATTCGCGGTGCAAATCAACATAATCTAAAGCATGTAAGCTTAACGATACCTAAAAATCAACTCGTGGTATTTACAGGAGTGAGCGGTTCAGGTAAAAGCAGTCTTGCATTTGATACTATTTTTGCTGAAGGACAAAGAAGATATGTAGAGAGCCTCAGCACCTATGCAAGACAGTTCCTCGGGCAACTTCACAAACCTGATGTAGAAAGCATCGAAGGACTTAGTCCAGCGATTTCTATTGATCAAAAATCAACACATAACAATCCAAGATCGACTGTTGGCACAGTCACAGAAATCTATGACCATCTTAGACTGCTTTTTGCAAGAATAGGAATTCCGCATTGTCCTCAATGCGGAAAAGCCATCGCTCCTCAAACAATTGATCAAATTGTGGACAGTATTTTAAACCTTGATGAAGGTACAAAGATCCAGATAATTTCACCTGTAATCAGAAGCAAAAAAGGTGAATATACGGGTTTATTCAATGAACTCAGACAGGAAGGTTTTATAAGGGTCAGGGTAGACGGAAAAATCTACAATCTTGATGAAGAAGACATAGAACTTGCAAAAACAAAAAAACACAATATAGATATAGTAGTTGACAGAATTATAGTCAAAGAAAGCGCCAGATCAAGAATTGCAGACAGCACGCAAATTGCATTAAAAAGATCAGAAGGGCTTGTTATTGTCGATATAATAGACCAGAAAGAAATAATCTTTTCAGAGAAACTTGCCTGCGCTGACTGCCATCTGAGCTTTGATGAATTAGCCCCAAGAATATTTAGTTTTAACAGCCCTTTTGGAGCTTGTTCAACTTGCAGCGGACTTGGCGCTCATATGGAAATTTCTTCCGACCTTGTTGTTCCAGACAGTACTAAATCACTAAAAGCAGGTGCTATTTACCCGTGGGTAAAAACAGGAAATCCTTATTATATGGATATTTTAATTTCTGTTGCCGATCACTTCGGAATTAATATGGATATTCCTTTCGAAGACCTTCCCGAAAAATACAGAAATATAATTTTACACGGCAGCGATGAAAAGATTTTATTTACTCACGATAATTTTAAAAAAACAAGAAGGAAATCTTACTATTCTCTTTATAAAGGCATAATGCCATACCTTAAAAAAAGATATGATGAATCTAACTCTGATCTCGTCAGAGGAGAAATAGAAAAATACATGATGCAAATTCCCTGTCCCGACTGCAAAGGTGCAAGATTAAAAGATTTCTCTCTGGCTGTTAAAGTAGGCGAAAAATCAATAGCTGAAGTATGCGCAATGTCTATAACAGATAGCCACGAATTTATTTCTTCGCTTTTATTGACACTATCTGACCATCAACTGTCTATTGTAAATCAGCTTTTGATGGAAATTAGAGAGAGACTAAAATTTCTAATTGATGTTGGCTTAAATTATCTGACTCTTAATAGGACAGCAGGAACTCTTTCCGGCGGAGAAGCACAGAGAATACGTCTTGCAACCCAAATTGGTTCAGGACTGTCAGGCGTTTTATATGTTCTTGATGAACCAAGTATCGGGTTACACCAAATTAACAATGAACAGCTCTTAAATACTCTTACCAGATTGAGAAACCTCGGAAATACATTAATAGTCGTAGAACACGACGAGGAAACAATCAGGCGAGCTGACTGGATTGTTGACATAGGACCAAAAGCAGGAGTTCATGGTGGAGAAATCATTGCAGAAGGTACGCCTGCTGATATAGAAGAAGTAAAAAGATCTATAACAGGCCAGTATTTAAGAGGTGCAAAGTCTATAGAAATTCCTAAAACAAGAAGAGAAGGAAATGAAAACTCTATAAATATAATAAATGCGAGTAAAAATAATCTAAAAAACTTAAATATCGAAATTCCGCTTGGAAAATTCGTTTCTATAACAGGTGTAAGCGGCTCAGGGAAGTCTTCTCTCATATTTGATATTCTACATCCATATGTAAAACATAAACTTGGACATAATACCCCAAAACCTCAGGGTGTTAGACAAATAAAAGGACTGGAAAATATTGATAAAGTCATTGATATCGATCAAAGCCCGATAGGAAGAACTCCGAGAAGCAATCCTGTAACATATACGGGGACTTTTGACCATATAAGAGAACTTTTCTCAATTACAAATGAAGCAAAAACTAGAGGCTACAAACCGGGCAGATTCAGCTTTAATGTAAAAGGCGGAAGATGCGAAGCCTGTCAGGGTGATGGAATTATAAAAATAGAAATGAACTTTCTCCCTGATGTTTACATTACCTGTGAAGTATGCAAAGGCGCAAGATACAACAGAGAAACCCTTGAAGTTAAGTATAAAGGAAAGTCTATTTCCGATGTTCTTAATATGACAATTGAAGAAGCGCTCGATTTCTTTAAAAAAATCCCTAAAATAGCAAATAAGCTGCAAACATTGAATGATGTCGGACTTGATTATATTAAACTGGGACAGAGCGCAACGACTCTATCAGGAGGAGAAGCTCAAAGAGTAAAACTTGCAGCAGAACTAAACAAACGCAGCACAGGCAAAACATTGTATCTGCTTGATGAACCCTCAGTAGGACTCCACTGGGCTGATCTCAAAAAACTTATTGAGATACTAAACAGACTTGTTGATTCAGGAAATACAGTAGTTGTAATTGAACATAATATGGATATTATTAAAATTTCAGACTGGATAATTGATCTTGGACCAGATGGCGGAGATGGTGGAGGTTTAATTGTTGCAGAAGGTACTCCTGAAAAGATTGCAAAAATAGAAGACTCCTATACAGGACAGTATTTGAAGAAAATTTTGAATAAATAAGGCAAATACAGATATTATTGCTTAAATCTTAATAATAAACCCCCTCCAAAAGGCAGATAAGATGTCTGATACTCTGTATGATTTGTTATTAAATCAAGAAAATCCTGTACATCTAAAACTACTGTATCAAACAAATAAAATAAAAATTTAAAGCATATAAAGATTCCGTAACAAGTTTTGTGTAAACCTTAAATTTGAGAGATTAGAGAAATTTTTCTAATCTCTCTTCAAAATATATCAGAATTTGGTTGAATATCAAGCTCCAATTTGGAATAGGCATAGTCCATTTTTTCGTAATATCCTGTGAAACCAAGTAAAGGAGCTTAAAGAGAGATTCATCTGACGTAAAAGAATTCTTTGTTTTGGTGATTCTTTTAACTCCGTTATTAAATCCTTCAATAGCGTTTGTCGTATAAATCACATGGCGAATTTCAGGCGAATATTCAAACATAGTTTTAATTCCATCCCAGTTATTCTGCCAGACTTTGACCGCATAAGGATATTTTTTACCCCATTTTTCATCAAATTCAACCAATGATTCAAGGGCAGATTCTTCATTTACTGCTTTGTAAATAGGTTTCATATCATTGCAGAATACTTTTCTATCTTTGTAATTTACGTAACGAGTACAATTACGGATAATATGCACTATACAACGCTGAATTTTGGTTTGGGGATAAACGGAATTTATTGCCTGTTCAAATCCGTTAAGTCCATCAACACAAGCAATTAGAATATCTTCAACCCCTCTGGATTTTAGATCATTTAATATGGACAGCCAGTATTTTGAAGTCTCATTTTCTCCTATCCATAACCCCATAAGCTCTTTTCGTCCATCAAGGTTGATGCCGATTATGACGTATACGGTCTTTTTACGATATGTGCCATCTTCCCTGACATCAAAACTCATTCCGTCAAGAAAAACTACCGTATAGCAGCCCTCAAGTGGTCGATTTTGCCATTCTTTAGCTAAAGGTAATATTTTATCAGTAATTCTTGTAACCTGTTCTTTTGACACTGAAAACTTATACAAGTCTTCAATGTGTGAATTAATTGCACTTGTAGACATTCCCTTGGCGTACATTGATAGAATTTTATCTTCTATTGATGAAATATCCCTCTGGTGTTTCTCAACCATTTGAGGCTCATAATCTCCGTTTCTGTCTCTTGGAATATTTACTTCAAATTCACCTGCAATGTCTGATTTTAGGCGTTTTTTAGAATATCCATTACGTGAATTTTCAGTTTCTTTGTTTTTGTAGTCATACTTGGAATATCCAAGCTTTGATTCCATCTCTGTTTGGAACATCTGCTCAAAGAAATCCTTGAACATATCCTTGAATGCTTCATTAACTTCTTCTGCCTTTACTGGATTGCCTTCTTTGTATCGCTGTTTAACATATTCTTTTGTTTCAATAGGCAATTGAAATGAATAATTTCTTTCTTTTCTACTTTTTTTGTTTTCCATGTGAAAAACCTCCGTTTCTATACTATTACTTTCGGAGGTTTACACAAAATTATTTATGGATTCCATATAAAAAAGCGCGTATATTACACTTAGTATAATATACGCGCTTGTATTTTTTTCCTATTATTTGCCAAATATACTTTTGCGTTGTTGTTTTTTATTACGTTTTGGAGTTTCGAAGATAAATACGTCATCATAAGTAACAACGACGTTTCTTTCCATATTTTCTGCTTTATTATTTTCATCAGCAGATTTTGTAAAAGTATCACCACTTGAGCTTTTTAAGGAAACCGTGGTAATATTTTTATCTTTAGACACAATTAAGTTTCTCAGTGCTCCAAAATTTACCGCACCAAAACAAGGGCTTACTGAATTAATATTCATTGCCATAGTTCCTTTAAAATTTTCTGCCTCACCGATCGTAAAAAATACATATAATGTATTAGTGTATTTAATACAATTATTATAAAGTGTACTTTTTACAATTTAAAGTCCTAAAGTAAATAAGTTTACAAAACTTTACATTATTTTTTAAAATTACTAAGTTGGTTCTGACGCTGTAGGCCAGACTTTCAGGTTTCTTATTCCCGATTGCACATCAGGGAAGGATGGGAGAAATTCTGTATGAGTCGAAACAACATAGAGTCAAGTTAATTTCGTAGGAGAAGCTAAACTTCAATATAAGTGTCTACTATTAGAACGAGTTTGGTTAAAGCCTCCAACACCTTGCCATGCAAGCCGTTTCGGCTTTAGCCAGCACTCCCGCTTCGCACGAGCTTTTACAGTTATAATTGGATTTTACAGTTTTTAACAAGACAGGCTCTTAGAAAATACAAAATAAAACAAAATTAATTTATTTTTAATCCCAATAACAACCCGCCTCCAAAAGGCAGATAGGAAGTCTGATACTCTGGATGATTTGTTATTGAATCAAGAAAATCCTGTACATCTTCTTTATGTGAAGTTACATTATCAGCTGCAATCAGACCTTTGCTTCGTAATCTCGGATGCAAAAGCTCAAAATATTTTATATATTCGGCCTTATTGGCATCTATAAAGATAAAATCAAACTCGGATTCAAGAGCTTTAATAATATCAAGTGCCTTTCCCTGCCTGACAGATATATAATCAGACAGACCGCATTCTTTAAAATTATTTATTGCAAGATCAATTCTTTCCTGAGAAAATTCAATCCCGGTAACATACCCGGAATTTTTTTTTGCAGCTTCAGCAAGCCATATTGCAGAATACCCGTTAGATGTTCCTATTTCAAGAATATCTTTATATCCAGATGATTTAATAATTAAATTCAATAACTTACCAGACTCAGGAGGAATATTCCAGTACTTTTCGCTTGTTTTCTCAAGCTTTAAAAGTACCTGTTTTATTGAATCCTGCATTTTTTACCCTATCACTTACGAATTTCAGAGATAATCATAGAACTTATCGGAGTCGTAATAGGTAAATTGCCTATAATTGTTTCCTGTACTAAATCAACTATTCCTACTTCATTTGAATCCTGATTGGAAATTAAAGCTTTATCTGTTTTGGCAAGAATATTTATAGCTGAAGGAAACCCTCCTCTTTTTAATGTTATTGTCTTTGATATTTCCAAAGAATTCATATTTATTATACTAAGTGTATTTGAACCTGCGGATAAAACTAATATTTTACTTTTATACGGTAATACTTTTAAATCTACAGGTTTATTTCCTACACTAATTTTTTTAACCAGTTTACCTTCTAACAGACTATATACAAGCAAATTATCGTTAGATCTGCTTAAAATATACAAATAATCACCGCTTTGACAAATTTTAGAAATATTATCCGACTGGGTTATCTGGTATATACTGTCAATATTGTTTAAATCTACTTCATAAACATTCCCGGAAACCAGATCATTATAATAGAGAGTATTATTATCGTCAGAAATAATCAGATTAGCAGGCATCCCTGTCACAGGAATGCTTTTTATTATTTCTATAGTCCTTAAATTCATAACAGAAATGCTTGAAGAATCTCTATTTGCAACATAAGCTATACTAACACCCCGTGCAATAACAATTGAAGTTGGCAAATTCCCAACGCCAACATCTCTTACATAACTGGTATTATAAGTATCAATAATGGATATTTTATTCGTAGAAATACAGGAAGCAAGAATATATCTGCCATCTTCAGTAGCTGCAATATCAAAGGGTATAGATGACAGCGCAATATTCTTTTGTGATCTGCCTGTCTGCGGATTAACAACATTAATTATATTTGAACGAAAACTTGATACATAAAAAACTTTATTGGTAAGGTCTTTTAATTCAGGAGCAATTTGTTTTGCAATATTCGTATTAACTTTGCCTGCAAGTTTTGCATTACTGCCACTTTTATTTTTTTCAGAATAAAAACTTTGATCTTCACTGTCTTCGACAGAAATTTTCAAGTCACCCATAATTATTTTCAAATCAGACGGTATAACAAGATTATCAGGAACAACAAGATCCTGCGGCAAAATACCAAGTTTAACCGTAAGCG
>JAQVCB010000096.1 GCA_028689995.1 Candidatus Gastranaerophilales bacterium | reverse complement strand
TAAAAAATACTAATAAATATGTTTTAACTCTGGATGCGGGTGATATTGCACAAGGTACTTTATTTTTTAAATTTTTTAATGGTATCCCTGACATGGAATTTATGTCGTATATTGGTTACGATGCAGCTGTTCCCGGCAATCATGAATTTGATAATGGATTAGATATATTTGCACAGATGACAAATACTGCTAAATTTCCCTTTGTCTGTGCAAATATCAACTTTAAAGACAAGAAGATGCGGAAAAATTGCATTTTCCCTGCATCTTCCGAGATCCAGTGTCAAGGTAGCAGTGCCGGCTCCTCGCCGCCACAACTACCTTTCACCTTTCCAAGGTCGGGCTTGAAAAATTTGATTTTCCCAGAAAATCAGAATTTTTCCGCACCCTCCAATAAAAATATAAAGATAAATAAATATGTTATAAAGGATTTCGGTGACTTTAAAGTTGGAATTATCGGCATAATTGCAGAAAACATGAAAGTCATGACAATGCTTGGTGACAGTGTAAAAGTAAGTGATCCAGTTAAAGAAACGAGAAAAATAATTGGTAAAATAAGACCTAAAGTCGATTTAATTGTGGTTTTATCACATCAGGGCGTTGAAAATGATATTAAACTTGCAAAAGCAGTGCCTGAAATAAATATAATCGTCGGTGGACATAGTCATACTCTTTTAACAAAGCCTGTTATTATATCTCATGGAAACAGTAAAACAATAATAGTTCAGGATGGTGAACAGGGCGTATTTTTAGGCAAAACTGACCTGAAATTCAGTTCAGGAAATTTAAACAGCTTTGACTATAAACTTATTCCTGTTGATGAAAATGTTAAAGAAGATAAAATTATTTCAAGGCAGGTCAATGAGCTTTCATCAAAAGTTCATGCATTAACGAATGAAGTTATCGGAATTATTGAATTTCCTATTGATATTAAATATTCGGGATTTTTAAGTAATATTGGCATTTTGGTTAACGAAGCAATAGGAAAAAGTTATCCTGATGCCGATATTATTTTTCAAAACAACGGAGGTATGCGAGTTAAAAGATGTATTTCTCCAGGAAATATTACAAAAGCAGATATTTATGAAATTTTACCTTTTGAAAATAAACCTGTTATGGCCGAATTAAAAGGCAGTGATATAAAATCTGTACTGGAAAACAGTTCTGCATATTTGCCTGAGGTTAGAGATTCTTATCTTCAGGCAAAAGGTCTTGTCTATACTGTTGATCTTTCCCAAAATCCCCTGATGATGTCCGTTGATGGTACAAAGATATTAAAAAAAGGCAATAGAGTCAGGGATATTTTTATAAATGGACAACCTTTGAATCCTGACAAATACTATAAAGTGGTCGCAAATGATTTTCTTTTTAGAGGTGGGGACGGGTATATTCAGTTTAAACATGCAAAAAATACTGTGTATTCAGAAGCTTATATTCAGGATTTAATAATAAATTATATTAAAAATAATTCTCCGCTAAATTTAAAAATTCAGGATAAAATAAATGTAATTAAAGGAAATAATAATACTGAAAAAAGAGAAATAAATACAAAAGAGAGATTATTATATGGTGCTTAAATTGAACCCAAAAAAATTTTTATATATTCTTGGAGGATTTATTTTTTTACTGCTGGTAAATTTAATAAATCCGGGATGGATAGATAGTTTTTCACCAATAACAGCACAATACAGGGGATTTTATCAAAAAGCCCGAACTTTACAGAGTCAGGGTGATTTTAAATCGGCTTACACAACTTATAAAAAGATCCCTTCCTTTTATTCGGCATATGATATAGTCCTTCTTCAGCAGTCAAAATGTGCTGCATCATTCGGCGATGAAAAGTCAGCTATAAAAAATCTTAATTCAATATTATCCTATTCGGGCAGTCCTGTAAAAGATCAGGCCAGTTATAATCTCGGTCAGGCCTACGTCAGAACAGGCAATTATAGTAAAGCTGAAAAACAATTTCTTGAAACAATAAAAAATTATCCAAAAACAAATTATGCTCTTGGTAGTTATTATTACTTAGGAGAAATTTATAAAACTACTAATCCACAATTAACATTAAAATATTGGCTTCAATATATCGAAAAAGTGCCTGATGGAAGATTTGCTCTTGATATAATCACTGAACTTAAATCATTGCAGATTAAAAAAGACAGTAATATGAAAAAAAACTTGGGTATTGTTTTGTTTTATGATCAACGATACAAAGATGCCGCTGAATTTTTGAAGAGTGCCCCTCTTAAGGAAAGCTGGTATTACTTGGCAAAAGCAAGTCATGCCATAGGTAATGATAATCGTGCACTTAATATTTTAAAAGAAGGAATAAAAAATTATTCATATAAACTTAATCAGGCGCAAATAGAAGATGCCATGTCTTTATATGTTCAATTAAATAATAAATCACGTGTTGATAGCTGGAGTGAACTTGCAAATATTACAAAAAAAGGCAGGGATTTTGTTCTTTATCGCAGAGCACGTCTTTCTTCCGGCAGCACTGCAACAGGATTATATGAAAATATAATTAAATATTACCGGTTCAGCAATTATGCTTCTGAATCCTTATGGAATTTATTCTGGGACAGATTTAATAGCGGCAACTATTCTCAGGCAATAGAACTTGGAAATAAACATATATATATGTTTAAAAATACAAAAGCTTCTCCGAAAATTCTTTTCTGGATGGGTAAAGTTTATGAAAAGCAAGGTAATAAGGCAGTCGCTATAAGTTATTATAAAAAGACTATGTCAGTTTATCCTGATAATTACTACTCATTTAGGGCTAACGGGAGATTAAAAGAGCTTAATTCTAATAGTGATTCAGGCTGGGAAACAGATAATACAACAATAATTATAAATGCTTCAGAATCTGAAATGCCATATACTTTTGATGAAATAAGCAGTAAATATGGTCGTCAACTTGCTGAAATGCTCAGGGTACAGGATTATGAAACAGCAATCACTCTGACAGAAGATCCATTTATTAAAAGCTGGATAAATTTGAAGGATGGGCTTGTTTCACGGTCTGTTGTTTTGGCAAGAAACGGAATGAATGAAATATTATCTAAACCGGCCGTGACTGATAAGAGATGGAAACTTATTTATCCTTTATCTTTTGTTGAAGAAATAAATTATCATGCCGGAAATAATAACCTTGATCCATATATAATTTTATCTATTATTAAAGAAGAAAGTCATTTTAATCCTCTTGCAATAAGTTCTTCAAATGCCAGAGGCTTAATGCAGCTTCTCCCCGGAACTGCAAAAGACGTTGCAAGATGGGACGGACTTGGATTAATCGGTGAATTTGAATTATTTACACCGTCAAAAAATCTGAAGCTAGGTTCTGCATATTTTAGGTATGTAAAGAAAAAATTATATAATAATTCGTTGTATGCTGTGGCAGCTTATAACGGAGGACCCGGCGCCGTTGAAAAGTGGTTGTCAACAATTCCGCATGATGATATTGACCAGTTTGTAGAAAATATCCCTTACGATCAAACAAGGGATTATGTTAAAAAAGTCTATACCTCTTACTGGAATTATAAGAGAATATACGGGTAATATTTTGATTATAGTGATATTTTTAATTATTATCAGAATTTTGTTTTGCTTCGAGTTCTTTAATAATATTTTCTATTTCTTCCCAATTCTTTTTCCCCTGCTCTTTAAATCCGCATTCAGGGTTATAGAGGGTTCTTTCATGAGGTATCGGGTACATGCGGCATAAAAGAGGACGGTCTTCATGAATTTGACACATATTATTATTTAAATATTTGCAATAAAAAAAGCCTGTATTAGCTTCTTCTCCAAATCTGTCTATAACTCCTGCAACAAATTCAGGTGCTACTTTTTTTGCTTCTTCAACAGAACTGTAAGGAACAAAAATGGAAAGAAAATCTTTTGCTCCTTCAATTTGAGATGGTTCTTCAGTATTGCTGTTTGCCAACTTTAGAACATCTTTATATGACAGTCCGCCTTTAAATGTTGCAATACGACAACATTTTCCGCACATATTGCATAAATGTTGCGGAAGTTTAAGCAGCTCTTGCACCCGTTTTACAACTTCAGACATATTTTTCTCCAAATTTTATGTCTTTTACCAGAACATTGATCCAAATCTTTCCCAGGGTTTTATTTTTTCTTCAATATTTTTTCTTAATTCATCAATTGTAAGATCCCGTCCCGGAACTCTGCCATCCTGAGATAAGTTTTCAACCACATATAGATATTCTTTTAGCGATCTTATAAGTTTTTTATGTTTTTCTCTCTGTTCAAACTGCCAACCTTCAAATCCACAACCTGGCGGCATAAGAGACCATCCATGTCTTGGTGCTCTACTACAGCAACTTGGTCTTGTTTCATATTTACTGCAGAGATTTTTGTCTGATATATAAGGACAATAAAAGAATGTAACTTTATCTATGTCAACATTACGTTCTTTTAAAGTATTAAGAACTTGTTCAACCTGTTCAGGTACAACCTTTCTTGCCTCTTCTATACTTGGATACGGCTTAAAGAATTCAATAAAAACTTTTGCTTCCGGTTCCCCTTCGTCGTTCATTTGTTTTAATTCTTCATAAGAATATGAAGTAGTGATTGATTTACAGCATCTTCCGCATGTTTTACAAAGATATTGAGGAAATTCTTCAGCTTGAGGAATATCTATGTCTATTTCATTTTGTTTTAGGTTATCACCGGCATCTAGACTCATTTTATAATTCCTGTTAATAACTACTGTTTAATTATATGACATTCAGAGTTTTGTTAACTCATCTGAATATTTTAGAAATTTAAATACAAAATACTAATTCAATTTGAAGATACAGGAAAAATTAAATTTTTCCATAGTCTCGTATGTAATATAACTTAATAATAATAGAATATTAAGCAAATTTTTCTATCAATAATTGTTTATATAAATAGATGGCATTATATTAATTAATTTTATTTAATATTGAGGGCAATAATGAATTCAGTTCAACAACAAAATTTACAAAATACAGCAGGATCATATCCTACTAATAATCAGCAAAATTTAGGTGTTGTTCAATTACCTGTACAAACTCCTGTTTCTGCTCAAATTCCTGCTCCTGCTCAGCAAAATATTTGTTATCCTCCGCAATATTATTACGGTACACCGGCAACTTCAATGCCGGGTTGTCAGACAGGCGGCTCAGGCGTTACAATAAATATTCTTAATCCTGTAGGCAATGCTGCACCTGGCAATATACCGCAAATACCTTATTGTATTCCTGCGCAACAACCAGTTTTTCAACCACAACAGCCACCTCCTCCGGCAACAACTCCATTGCCTGAACAAAAGCCTGCTGAAGAACCTAAGAAAACAGAAGCTAAAAAAGAAGAACCTAAAAAGGAAATTGTTCAGCTTACTGATGAATATGTAAAATCATTAGAAAATTATTTGAATAATCCAAATGCCGATATAAGACTTTTAGGTGCAAAAGAACTTTTAAGTAGATTCAAAGAAGATAAATCAAGAAGAAATGATCAGGCTTTAACGAATCTTTTAAATAAAGCATTACGTGATTCGTCTCAGAACGTTAGACTTATAGCTCTTTCTACTCTTGATTCCAATGTAGCAGAAGGTGATAGGTTAACATACAAAATACTGCAAGATATGCAAAAATCAAATGCAATTTATAATCAGGATTCTGTTACAGCTGCACAAATTATGCTTAAAAAAGCAGGAAAGAAATTAAACGTTGAAAGTAAAGATAACAGTGTTTCCTTAGAGGAAATTCAGTCTCAAACAGGCCAAAAGCTTGATGTAACAGCGGGGTAGGAGTATATTATGGTTAGAGGCATGTCTAAAGCAATTGCAGTTGGAACAGCGTTAGTATCAATAGGTGCTATCTGTAAAAACAGCGGTCATTTAGGTCTTTCTGAAGCAAGGGCTCAGGAAAATGAACGTATAACTGATGTTTTCATAAAGCAGAATTCAGGCGATGCAAATGTTTTAGGAGAAGGCGTTAAAAAATGGTATTTGGAAATTTTAATGGATCAAAAGATCCTTCCTGTATACTATAAAATAAAAAACGTAGGTCATGCACTGGCAAAAGAAACAACAAAATATGCTATACCGCTTGGTCTTGCAGCTGGAGCATGGTCAGGATTACCAGTTGTATCTCAGGTTTGTGCAGGTGCATTAGTATTACTGGGAGCTAAATTCTTCCTTACTGATGTAATGGGAATCGGCGAAAAAGGCATGGTATAGTTTGGTTTTTTCTTATAATATATCTATAAGAAATAGGAAGGATATAATGCTGTAAAATTTATAAAATGATAAATGTAACAATCACTTTACAAATACAGGAAATAATAGCAATTAATTTAATCGTTTTGATTTTAAATTCATGTAAAAATAATTTTAATAAAAAACAAAAGATGTACTTATTCTAGATAAGGGGAAGAAAATGGAACCAACTATGGGATCACCTACCAATTTTCAGCCACCAGTTTATCCTATGGCTCAACCACCAATGTCACAACAAGCACAGGCTCCCATGCCATCAGCTTCGGCAGTTAGTATTAATATTATAGAACCTAAAGCTTATGGAAGTGCTCCATCCCCTCAGGCTGCAGCACCAATGGCTCAACCATATAATTATCCTGTAGCTCCAATGTATAATTATCCTCAGGCTCCATGTTATGCAATGCCTCAAGCTCCAGTTTACGGGCCTCAGCCATCATTATATACACCACCTATGTTAGCTCCAATGCCAACACAACAGACTTATAACCCTGGAGTGCTACAGCAGACAGCTGCAGCTCCTGTCCCTCCCCCTCCATCAGTAATTGATCAACAGCCGGCACCGGAAAAAGCTGTTAATCAACATATCGTTCAGGATGCTCAACCTAAACAGCAGGAAGCACAGATAGACGTTGCAGCTATAAATAAATCTTTAGTATCTGCTAATTTAGATGAACAGACCGCCGCAATTGAAAAAATTGCAGAAATCGGTCAATCAAATAATCAACAGGCAGCTGTACTCATAAATGAAGATGTATTCAAAAATTTAACAGGTATAATTTCAAAAGACACATCAAAACTTACTGATGCAGACAAAACAAAAGCTGAAGGAAACAAAATAATTGGTATGTGGACAATGGCTGTACTGCAAAAGAATCTTAGAGATGCAGTAAATACAGAGTTAAAAGCCCAAAATCTCCCATCAGTACCACTTTATGAATTACCCGGAATGACTCAGGTAGAAAAGAACATTAAATCAGACCCAAATCCACAGGTTAGATCAGCTGGTATTCAAGCATTAAGATATCTTGCTCAACCTGAAGATAATAAAGTAATATCTGATGTTTTAAATACTGTAATTCAAACAGAAAAAGATGCAGCTGTTAAAGCTGATGCCCAAAGTGCCTTAAGTGCTCTTCCTCAAGCAAAAGTCCAGGAAGCGCCAGCACAAGCAATAGCAGCACAACCTGTACAAACCACACAACCAATACAATAACAAAAAGCACCTGTACAACAGACTGTATAGATCTATATAGCGGGAGCTGGTCTAAAACCTTAACTCCCGCTTTAAAATATTCTTATACTTCCCCCCAGTAAAAATATGCCACTTTAACAGGTGGTTTTTTTATCACTGAATTATTTTATCCTTAAATTTCATATATTTATATCTCTACTTCAATCTCCCACATTGAATAAAGCCTGATGTAAATGAACTTGTTTAAACAGAATTATTATTATTCAGCAGTCTCTATGTATACAATTAAATTCATGTATTGTAGAATATATTAAAGATTAGTGGGAACAGCCAAGAGAATTTTACAAATTAATATGACCGATAAAATTGACGAAAAAATAATCAGCATATTTGCCAGACATAAAAAACAATTACCGATTGATGATGAACATAAAATAATAAGAAACTCTGACGGGTTCTATTATGTTTGCATCAATAAAGATGAAAATGGCAAACATTTTGATAAAAAAAAGCTTCTTGAAAGAGCCAACAGCTGTTATTATATAGTTAAGGTAATGTTGGATGGAAGTGATCATCCTCATATTTGTAATTTTAGAATTCCCGGTGAAAAAATTCTGAATTTTCTTACACCATATATTAATGAAGAAAAAGAAGGGGAAATCATTGAAATTGATAAATATTTCCCTGATGACCTTGCGTAAGTAGCTGTATTTAACTTGTTAAATACATTACAGATTTAATTATTATAAAAAATAAAACTTTTATTTTTTAATAACGTCTATTTATTTGAATAATTCGACAAGTTTTTTATAGATTGATTAAAAGGAATTAAACGGAGTCTAAATATCTCCTAAAAGAAAAAATATGCAAAACAAAATAAAAAATATTTTATTAGATGTTAATAAACCATCTAGATATATAGGCAAAGAAATTGGTAGTTACAATAAAGACTGGAATAAAACTCAGGTCAGAGTAAATATTGCTTTTCCTGATCTTTATGAAATTGGTATTTCCAATTTAGGCCATAGAATTCTATATCACATTATAAATACTTCATCAGATGATTATCTTGCAGACAGATCCTATGCTCCTGATATTGATTTTAAGGAACAATTGATAAAGCATAATTTACCTTTATACGGGGTTGAAACTTTTAAACCTCTAATTGATTTTGATCTAGTTGCTTTTTCTCTTCAGTATGAAATTAGTTATCCGACAATTCTGACTATGCTAGAAATGGGAAAAATTCCTATTTACAGTAAAGAAAGAAATTATAGCCATCCCTTAATTATTGCAGGAGGTCCTGGCAGTTTAAATCCTGAACCGCTGGCAGGTTTTATTGATGCTTTTATTATTGGAGATGGAGAAGATGTTCTTGTAGAAATTCTTGAAGCTTCTAAAATTTCAAAATTAAATAAGGAATCAAGGGAAGAATCATTAAAAAGGCTTTCCAAAATTGAAGGGATTTATATTCCTGAATTTTATAATGTGCCTGAAAATTTTTCAAAACCGGTTCCAGTTAATTCTGAGTTTCCTGAAAAAATCAATAAAAGAATTTCAGATTTTGACAGCAAATATTATCCGGTCAATTTTCCTGTTCCTTATTCATCATCAATTCATGACAGAGCTGTAATTGAAATAAGAAGAGGATGTGGCAGGATGTGCAGATTTTGCCAGTCATGCTTTGCAAATTTACCTGTAAGAGAAAGAGAGCCTGAAAAAGTAATTGAATTAACAGAAGAAACCTTGCACAATACAGGTTATGACGAATATTCACTTTTATCTTTATCTTCAAGCGACTATAGAAATATTGAACCTCTCGTATGTGAATTAAACAGACGCCACGCCTTATCGGGAGCATCTATTTCTCTCCCTAGCCAAAGAGCTGATGCATTTAGTCTTGTTCTTGCAAATGAAGTTCAA
>JAQVCB010000095.1 GCA_028689995.1 Candidatus Gastranaerophilales bacterium | reverse complement strand
TCTTAGGCACAAATGTGGAGGCTCTATCGGAGATGTGAAGTTCAATTTGCAGGATGACGTTTATGGATTATCTACTTCTTCCGATACTTTTGAGAAAAAACTAGCTTCCTGAACTTTTAATAAAAACTTTTGATGAAATAAAAGAGCTGCAGGCAAAAGAGAATGTTTATAACTTGATAATTCATATTCTCAATAAAACTGACATACTAAAATACTATGCTGATATACCTGAAGATATTTTTGAAAATATTGCCTCTATTAAGAAAATAACTGATGAATCCAGAAGTTTTCAGCGGAAATTTCCTTCAGGCAATCTTGCTGACTTCTTAAATTATCTTGATACATCCTTAAAGCAGGAAATCCCTCTTGAAATTGAAGACAGTAATATAATTAAAAATGCAGTTCAACTAGTAACCTGTCATAAATCAAAGGGAAGAGAGTTTTCTTATGTGTTTTTGTATAATCTCATCTCAAAAAAGTGGGAGAAAGCACCATCAAGGGATAATCTTAAAATTCCTGTTGAAAAAGCAACTTTCTCTGATGATCCAGAAGAAGCAAGAGATGCTGAAGTTGGCAGACTTTTATTTGTTGCAATGACAAGAGCTAAATATGCCCTTTATCTCACTCACTCCATTATGATTAACGGCAAGAATGAGGAATTAAGCAAGTTTATATCTCATATTTCAGATCACGATGAGCTTGTAAATAAGCACATATATGAGCTAAAACCTGATGAAATAGCTCAGGAATATATAAACCAGTTTATTTTGCCAGAAATTTATGTATGTGATTCTTATCTTGAAGAACTTAAAGAACGTGCTAAAAGACACGCTATGAGTGCAACATCACTTAATGATTATGCAGCCTGTCCTAGAAAATTCTTGTACGCACATATATACAGAATCCCAGATTTTGAGTATATAAGTCCTGCACTTGCATTCGGTACAGCCGTTCACGAAGCATTTGAGAAGTTCACTAAGGTTGCTCTGGAACAAAGATCATATCCATCAAAAGAAGCTCTGGTTACATATTTTATGGACAATCTTGATATTCAGCCATTTGAAACACCTGAGAAACGTGAACATAGCATTTTAAAAGGCAGAAATCTGTTTGATGGTTACTATGATAGATTTATTACAATACCAATTGATAATGTCATCAGCGCCGAGCTTGATCTAAGAAATATATCAGTCGGTAATTATCTTGTCAAAGGTAAAATCGATAGAATTGAAAAGACAGGAGACAGCTATACGGTTATAGACTTTAAAACAGGTAAAACCAAGAGTCTAAAATCTATTCAAGAAGGAAACCACGCTGATTATATGGATCAGCTAAGATTTTATAAGCTGCTTTATGAGTCTCAATACCCTGATCGAAAAGTAAACAAAGCTCTGCTTATATTCGTTGAAGAACCAAAAACTCATGAATTTGTTCTGATTCAGGATGATCTTGAGATTATCAAAGATAAGATAATTACTACGTTTAATAAGATTCATAAACTTGAATTCGATGCGTGTGATATGCATAAGCAAGGTGCGGATGGCTGTAAATTCTGTAATTATAAATTATTGTGTAAGTTAAATACTGTATAAAAAAAGGAGTTTTTTTTATGGTTAAAGAATGTATTCAGGAAATAAAAAGGGCTTGGATAGTATATTGGGAAAAAGATATTCCAGCTCTTTTAAAAAAAGATGGACAAATTATTTTATTTATGAAATATGAAAAATCTGCAGAAGAAGTAGCAGAATTTATGAAATATTATTATTGCTCCCTGGGTCCAAATATCGGTTGAAAAAGCATTAACCAGAAAAGGACAAAAGTTCAAGTACACTTATGATTTTGGCGATTGCTGGGTTCATACGATAGAAGTGGAAAATATTATCAATTTTACATTTGAAGATATAGCAAATGATTATTTGAGTGGAGCTAAGCAAAAATTTCCTCAGTGCATAGATGGAGCAAAAAAATGTCCGCCTGAAGATGTTGGTTCCATTGAAGGTTATTTCAGTTTTGTTGAATCTATGAGAACAAAAAACGAAGATTATGAAGAAAATCTTGAATGGTTCGGCTCTCATTATAATGAAAATGAATTCAATGTAAAATTAGTTAATAAAAGGCTTTTAAAGGATTTATAGTGAGCTTTAAGGAAAAATTTCTAAAGTTTAGATATTTAGCTGATATAGTCTAAAATTCAGCATCGCAGCAAAGCTGACCCATAATAAATACGGAATCAAAATATACGCTGCTAGCTTTGAAATCCTGTAAAACTTCCATATAGACAGGATTATAAACAGCAGAAGGAATATAATTAGCACAAATGCCCAAAAAATCTGGTGCAGCCAAAAAAATACTATTGACCACAAGCCATTTAAAACCAGCTGGATTGCAAAAAAGATCAGTCCCTGATTTTTATCCGGAGAATCCTCCGCCTTTAATACCTGAAACAAAGATATTCCCATTATTGTATAAAGCGTTGTCCACACAGGAGAGAATACCCAACTTGGCGGGTTGAAGGATGGTTTTACTAGCGTGTCATACCACGGGTAAAGATTATTTGCTGTAAAAAATCCTCCGACGATCCCCGGCAAGAAACAGATAAATATTGAACCTAAGAGTTTTAAAAAGTTTTTCATATTTTCTCTATAAAATTTCTAAAGTATTTATTTTAACATCAGGAATGAGTTTTTTATACCTCTCGGCGGTTACCTGAACCGAGCTATGTCCAAGCTGTTCCTGAATATAGATTAACGGCAAATTTTGTCTAATTAGCAGTGCTGCATAATTATCTCTTAAATCTACGAATTTGAGTTTTTCAATTCCTGCCTTTTTAACTAACGGTAAAAATCTGCGTTTCATCATATTATCAGGATCATTTATATTGCTTTGAGAATTAGGAAATACAAGATTTTCTCTCCCTTTGGGACACATAACAAACCATTTTTCCAGCTCCTTTAATAATTCTGGTGATACATTTACGGTCCTTCTTGTTTGGTTTGTTTTGTGATTAACGATTTTAGCTTCAAAAATGCTCTTGTTTACGCTGATAGTTTTATTTTTCCAGTTGATATCATCCCATGAGAGAGCAAAAATTTCGCTTCTGGTAATACCTGTATTTAAGGCAGTAAGAACCAGAGGGTAAAAATCAGGAAAGAATAATTTTGCGGTACTCAAAAGCTTTTTGATTTCAGCATCAGTTAAGATGTTTAAACAGTTATTATCTCTGTAATTCTCTATTTTCTTTGCCTTGAAAAGATTGTTATACTGTGAAATTATCTTCACAATCAAGCTTACGTGATTATTTATGGTTTTGATTGCCATTCCTTCCTTAAGTTTTGAATTTTTATATTTATCCACTTTTTGCTCTGTTATCTCCGACAGGATCATTTTGCCAAAATGCGGATTTATGTGTTTTGACAGGTATGCTTTATAGTATTTAAGAGTGCTTGTTCTGCAGTTAGCACCTGATATTTTTACATATTCATCTGCAGCCTGACTAAAAGCAAGTGTGAAATATTTAGCCTGCCTCATTTTATCCATTTGAAGAAAGTTATTTCTCTGATAATTAATTTCTTCCTTTGTGTAAAAACGCCTAAGCCTTTTATATAAACCGTTCGATTTTGGTAGGACTAACTCGTCAAAATCAGGATGAGTTTGTTTGTAATTTTCAATAGCCAGCTCATAAGCCTTTTGGACTGAATATTTTTTATGTGACATATAAAAGTCCTTGAAAAAGAGGAATATTTCTTCAGGATATTCCAATATATCCAGTCTACTAGCGTTTTTTGGAATTAGTCCTTTTATTCCTTCCTTATTGAAATTTCTCCTTAAAGTCTGAACATTTTTCAGGGAGAAGCTTTCATCCGGATTATCCTTATTCCAGCTGTTTAAAAAATCTTTAAGAGCCTGTCCTGCAAGACCGTTTGTCATCTCCATAATCTTAAGTCCTCGATCTACTCTTTTTCTTGTGGTGTATGAAGCATTCAGATAATCCTGAATGCCTTTGTATAAAACGTCAGGCTCGTTTATTTGGCGGGATTCTTTTTTTACAAAGGGAACTTTACTGATGACCTTTTCAAGATACAAATAATTTCCATTATTATCCGCTTTTAAATTATTTTCCAGAACCATATCCTGAAGAATATATTCAATCTCATTGGATTCAATCTCAGCTAATATAGCGATATCATCAACATTAAATTTGTTTAACCGCTTAGCCAGCTTTAATATTTTCTGCTTCATTATCAACCAGCTCCTTCAATGTAATCTCATCAATAATACTCAGTCCATTTGCCTGAGCTATATTTTCCGCCTTGTTTATCAGCTTTACTATTTGCCTGAATCTATTCGTATGTGAAAATATGTACCTGATTCCGCATTCTGTTATTTCAACTTCGCTAATCTGCTCGATTATGGTTTTAATATCATTCTGTGTAAAAGCTTCAAACTTTAATTTTTCTGAAATCCTGTCATAAAGGTGTCTGTACCTCATAAGTTTTTTATCAGCTTGTCCCATTCCGACTAAAACAATCGGAACATTCGTTTTATCGTGAATGTCCCGAAGAGTCTCTATTGTTCTTGCATCGCCCGTTAAATAATCAATCTCATCAACTATAATAGTTCTAGGATCCTGCTTTAACTGCCTTAAAACCTGCTTAAAAAGATCGGACGTTTTGTAATATGCAACTTCTCCCAGTTCTTCAACAAGTTCTTCTAAAAGCCACCTTCCGCTCATAAGATTTGCTCCTCTTATGTAGACAGCGTCATTTTGGAGCGTCCACCAGAGAACTGCCTGAGTTTTACCAAGTCCGGGTTCTCCATAAACTAGCCCCATGCCGGGAACCCCTTCTGCCCTATGCTGGAGATTATTCATCATAGTTATAAAGTTTTTAACATTTTGTGTTCTTGCAAATACCTTCCTCATTTTTGCTCTCCATATATCATCTTGAATTCATCGCTCTTTTTATAAGCCTCCAGCCATCTCCTGTCAGCCTGATCAAGACATCCGTGCTTTATATGCCATTCGTAACGTTCAAATTTAGTTTTAAAAACAGGTCTTGCTAAAACTTTATCGGGCTGAATCTTTGCGATCAGCTTTGGTTCTTCCTTAGCTGCTGGAGATTTCCATAATTCGTCTGTAAGCTGTTTTTCAATCATATTAATATCCTCTGCTGTAAAGTACTCTTTAACTGCCTTTAATGTTTTATTTCTAAGCTTTCTTTGCTTAACTATTTTTTGTTTGTAATCCTGAACGTCTTTAATCTCGCCGAGTTGTTGAGCCATCGGGTGAGTTGAAGTTACCCTTTGAGCTCTGCATAAAAACTCGCCTTTCATTGAATAAACCTTGATATAGCTAAGATCAAACAGGCTGTACCTGATAATTGCCTTATCCCTTACACCGTAAAGTGTGTCATCAAAATAATCTTGCTTTAAAAACCTGATTCCGTTTCTGCGTATGGTTTTTATTTCCATCGCCATCATCAGATCATCTAATTCCTGCTCGTTAATTTCCTGCTTTTTGACCTCTGCTAAAACCTCAGCTATACTTTTGCCTTTTACATTCGGGCAGGGTAGGCTGTGTTTGTACTCCAACCACATTTCTATGAGTTGAACCGCTTCTTGAATAGTTGGGATGTATCCGCTGTGAATTTTCTTGTGTAATTCCTCATTTCTTTTCATATAAACAGGTTTGTTTTCAATATTATTGCCAATGTAGCTTGGCAACAGTTTTTCAAATCCCTCTGTAAATTCCTTAAAAAATCTTTCTATAACTTTCGCTCTGGCATTATATGGAGCAGCAAACACTGGTTTTATACCAAGCCGTCCGTATAATCCACTAAAACCCATTTCTTCAAACTTTTTATCACCTTGAAAAAACTTTGCCTTAAATGCTCTGCCGTTATCCTGATAAACAATGTCAGGAATTCTACCCATGTTTAAAATTGCATTCCTTAAAGCAGATGCAATGCACTGTGTATCTTCTGTTAGTTGTATTTCATACCCAACCAAACCACCACTTTTCCAGTCAAGAAAACCAACCAGATTCGCTCTGCAAGGTTTGCCTGTATATGGATTAATTACCTGAAAATCAAGCGTATGCCCATCAGCCACAAGCACAGAGCAGACATCCAAAACCGAAGCGTCACGAACTATGTAAGGCTCAACCTTATCTTTTAAGCTTTTCTGACCTTCACGAGCAAATATCCATTTGTCGTAATTGAATTTCTTAAAGTGTTCTGCGTACCTGCGGAATGTAACTTCCCGAGCGGTAATTTCAATTCCTCTTGTCTGAAGAATATGTTTTGTAAGGCTTATTGCTTTTCCTATTGAAAACTTATTCTGGTTAAGGAGCAGTTTCATAAATATTCTGATCTCCTCATCAGTCAGGCTGGTTCTGTATTCCATATCACTTGAGTAATTGTATTCAGGAACGAGTCTTGTCCAATCATCACAGGTAAAAGTACCCAGTGACTGCTTCCAGCGATAAAGTGTTCCGATTGAAACCTTGCCGATTGTTTGAAATATATTTGAATGAAATTCTCCTGAGTTATAAAGCTGGATAAAGTCTTTATTGGCTGTTCCCACCACTCCACGCTCTCTTCTGAACCTGTCCCAAAGCTTTAAAAGATCCAGTCTTGCAAGTGCAATTTTCTTTATATGTTCGGGTATAATCTTTTCCTGCTTGGGTTCAGCGTTAACCAATTCCTGTTGGGATTCAGTTAAAACTAACTCTTTATAATATTCATCCAGATACTTCTGCTGGATGCTTGGCTCAAGTGAAGATAATAAAATCTTGTAACTCTTACCGCCTCGGGTATTTATTGTTTTGGTTATATATTTCTTTTTTCTGATTGCAAGTCTGACTGCTCTTTCCGTTATTCCTTTTAGCTCAGCCACGACATCAGTTGTCAGCCAGCAGTCCTGTACATTTAAAATGCCGTTATTATTCATCATCAGCCCTATATAATCTAAATACTGTTGTTGATGATAAATCGGAATTCTCACAATGGAACTGCTTTCTCGGAATCTGTGTCTGTTTTGAAACAACTAATTAAATCTTGAAGATACTCCTATCCCAAGTTAAACTAAGCTAATCAGGTTAAATAAGGATATAAAAGATATGAAACTCATTTATTGCAGTAATTGCCACGATGTAGTTAGGCTTATGGAAAATAGAAGATTTTGTGAGTGCAAAAATATATGGGGAAGATATGTTGATAATCTGTATGCAGAAATATCAGAACAGGCCATCCCGATAGGCTTTGAAAATTCGAGCTTTTATAACGCAATAAAAAACAGGCCTAAAGAAGGAATGGGTATAAAATTTAATGCTTTCTCTATTCCTGAAAAATGTAAAACAATAACTGTCGTAAAAGATAAAGATAGTATCCCTCCTGAAGAAGCTTGGTTATTTGAAAATAAAGAAGCACTTGAATCAGTTAAAAGAGGTCTTGATGATGCTGCAGCTGGCAGGCTTTCTAAATTTGAAGAAAGTCTGGAAGAATTTGATGAACTTTACAAGGATTTATCTTAAATATTACTGACTGTATTTCTCTCTATTCCAGAAAAATGCACACTCGTTAGGAAAAATGTAATTTTTGATAAAAACTCCCCTGTATAAAATGTAAAAAATAGCAAAAAGTCCCCTGTAAAAAATGTGACTCAAGGACAAAATTAACCACTATCAGAGTAGTTTAGCCTCTCGTTATATTAACTCTAATTTTCTTGATTACTTTCTTTTGGAGATCTAATACCTTCAATAGCTCTCTTATGGTTCATATAATCGATTATTTGATCAAGACATACAGGTTTATAATCCCAGCAATCAACACCAATATCTGTTGAAAATCCATAATCCTTAGCACTTCCATGAGCATGTCCATATAAATGCCAACTTCCATGAAAGCAGTTTTTCCAAGCTCTATGCGGATAATGTGAAAGCCATATATGTATATCTTTCCTTTTAAACCAATGCACATCTTTTATTTGCTGTATTTTAGCTTCAACTCTATATTTTTGTATTACTTTAGGTTTGTCGTGATTTCCAAGCACTATTATTTTATTGCCGTTTATTTTGCACAGTAAATGTTCTGCATTTGTAAAAGCCAAATCTCCTAATATAAAAAGGTTATGAGCCGGCTTAACGACATTATTGATATTTTGTATTATAACTTCATCGTGCTCTTCTACCGTAGAAAAAGGTCGTCTGGAATGTTTCATAATATTGTTATGATAAAGATGAAGATCTGCTGTAAACCAATCAATTGTCATTTAATGATCTTTTCTCCATTTTAATTTACTGTTGTTGATGATAAATCGGAATTCTCGGAATGTAATTACTTTTTCAGGATGTGTGTCTGTTTTGAAACAAAGATTCCTGTAAAAAAGTGTAAAATTGATCATATTTTTCGTGTAAAAAAATGTACTCCAAAGATAAAATCTATTATGGCCAGAGGATTTTAGCCTTCCCTTATGTTAGTATTATTTTTATGAAAAACAATTCAAAATATCTTTATCTAATAGCAGGCGCAAACGGCAGCGGTAAAAGCACACTGGCAAGCGAGTTGATTCCTGAAGAAAAACTTGAGTTTTTAAACGCTGATGAAATAGCAAAAGAAATCTGTCCGGAGAATATATCGAGTGTCAGCATTAGTGCGGGCAAGGAATTTTATAAAAGGCTTGATTCCTGTTTCGATCAGGGAATCTCATTTGCAATAGAAACAACTCTATCAGGCAAGAATCATATTAAGACAATAAGCAGAGCCAAGGCTTTCGGTTATAAAGTTATCCTTATATACATATCTGTAGATACTCCTGATCTATGCATCAATAGAATCAAAGTAAGGGTTGAAAAAGGCGGACATTACGTTCCTGATGAGGATGTAATAAGACGTTTTTACAGATGCAGAGAAAACTTCTGGAATAAGTATAAAGACTTAGTTGATGACTGGGCTGTTTTTTATAATGGAGCAATTCAATTTACTCTCTTGCACAAGAGCAATAAGGTTAAAGGGATCAGCAAATTAACTAAAATTGGAAACAGAGCAGTTAAAAAAGCTCAGGAAGAAAACAGATTTCTTGGCCTTCCCAATGTGTATTGTGTCCATGGCGAGACTGTATTCAGGTGACTAAAAGCAATTTGCTTTCTTATTTAATAGGGATTTATTATTTTTAAATTTTCGATAACTTGTCCATCATTCATATCTTCTGTATAAACAATAGAACAGCCATTTTTAAGAGCAGAAGCCATAATTAGACAGTCATAATATGAATAATTTGTATTTTGTATAATGTCCTGAGAAAATCGGACAGGAAAAAGTAGAAAGTATTTCCTTTCGGTAAAATAGAAGAAACGAAAGGAAAAAAAATGAGTGGAAAATTTAAACAGTACACACCAGAATTCAAGGCAAA